>NZ_JBSGGG010000033.1:0-121737 GCF_053603795.1 Nocardia sp. NPDC004123 | reverse complement strand
TGCCGCGCCCCACCTCCATAACACCCCCCCCGGGTGGGCCCCCCTGCTGGCCGGATCCGGGCGGGGCGCAACGCGGTTCGTGCCGGCGTTACCCTGGCGCACCGGTTGCCGGAGACGCCGTTCGAGGGGCGGATCGGATCGTCGACGCCGATCCGAGGGTGGCGAACAAC
This sequence comes from Nocardia sp. NPDC004123, assembly GCF_053603795.1. Lineage (NCBI taxonomy): Bacteria > Bacillati > Actinomycetota > Actinomycetes > Mycobacteriales > Nocardiaceae > Nocardia > Nocardia sp. NPDC004123. The sequence continues at coordinate 121,567 of NZ_JBSGGG010000033.1, read as the reverse complement.
GCTACGCCGTTGTAGACCAGTTGTTCGGGGATGCGGAACCACAGCGGTGTGGCCGCCTGACCAGACCGGTCAGTGAGCGAAAGTCGATGCACCGGTGGATGATTCGGCGATCACCTGCCGACTGGGCAGCAGCAGTGCGACCAGCGCACCGACCGCGACGATCGCCGCGCCCACCTTGACCGCCGGGATGAGGCCGTCCACGTATTCCTGCGGGCTCAGATACGAACCGTGCGAGGCGAATACCGACGCCAGCACCGCGACACCCATGGCGACACCCACCTCACGGATGGTGTTGTTGGCGCCGGAGGCCATGCCCTGATCGGCTGGGGCCGCGCTGGCCATCACGGCGGTGGCGGTGGGCGCGAAGGTCAGGCCCATGCCGATGCCGCCCAGCACGAAGGGCAGGACGAAGGAGCTGTAGGAGACGTCGACCGTGGTGATCAGCGCCATCCACAGCAGCGCCGCCGACAGGAACACCTGACCGATGGCGATCAGCGGCCGCACACCCACCCGATCGACGATCAGCCCGGCGAGCGGAGCCACCACCATCGGGGCCATGGTCCACGGCAGCGTCCGGATACCGGACTGCAGCGGCGTGTAGCCCTGCACCACCTGGAAGTACTGGGCCAGCAGGAAGATCGAGCCGAAGACGCCGACGGAGAAGGTGAAGAGCACGGTATTGACCGCGCTGAAGCTGCGCGACCGGAACAGCCGCAGCGGCAGCATGGGATCGGCCGAGCGGTTCTCCCACAGCACGAACGCCGCCAGCAGCGCCGCGCCGCCGATCAGCCCGGTCAGCACCTTGGCCGAGGTCCACCCGTCGTCCGCGCCGTGGATCACGCCCCAGACCACCGCGAGCACGCCACCCGCCGAGAGCAACAGGCCGATCGGATCCAATTTCCGTGCGCCTCCGAAGGATTCGTTCAGGATGCGGGCGGCCAGCGGAACGGCGACGATGCCGATCGGAACGTTGATCCAGAAGATCCACTGCCAGCTGAGTCCGTCGACGACCGCGCCGCCGACCACGGGTCCGAGCGCCACGCCGAGCCCGGAGATGCCGCCCCAGATGCCGATGGCCGCACTGCGCATCTTCTCCGGCACCGCCGCCGACAGCAGTGTCAGCGACAGCGGCATCACCGCCGCCCCGCCGAAGCCCTGTACCGCCCGCGAGGCGATGAGCATCCACGGCTCGGTGGCCAGCGCGCACGCCGCCGAGGCCGCCGTGAACAGCGCGATGCCCATGACGAACATCCGCCGGCGGCCGATCCGGTCGCCGAGCGCGGCGGCGGTGAGCAACAGCGAGGCGAAGGACAGCGTGTAGGCGTTCACGAACCACTGCAGGTCGGTGAGCGACGCGTGCAGTTCGGTGCGGATGACCGGCAGCGCGTTGGTGACCACGAGATTGTCCAGCGTGACCATGAACATCGGGATGCCCACCGCCGCCAGGATCGCGCCCAGCGGCCGCTGCCGGGCGGCATCGACGACCTTGTCGGTGAGGTTCGAGGTTTCGAGTGTTTCAGCCATGACCAATCCTTGTTGTTATCGACTGATAACTAGAGAGTATGCATTGACTGATAACATGTCAATGGCACACGGGATCGCCGACGACGAGGAGGCACGACAGCCATGACCAGAACCCGGATGACGGCGACCGAACGCAGCGCGGAAGTACTCGCGGCCGCAACCGCCGCCTTCGCTGAATCCGGTTACGCCGCAACGAAAACCGACGATATCGCGCGACGAGCGGGGGTCTCGCAGCCCTATGTCATCCGGCTGTTCGGCACCAAGCAGCAGCTGTTCCTGGCGGTGCTGGACCAGGTGTGCGGGCGCATCGAGGAGCTCTTCCGCACCGGGGCCACCCAGGCCGCACCGGACGCCTCCCCCACAGACCGCCTCGATTCCCTCGGCAGCCACTTCGGCGAACATTTCCTCACCGACCGCGATCTGCCCCGGGTCTTCCTGCAGGGCATCGCGGCGGCGAGCGAGCCGGCCATCGGCGAGAACATCCGCGATCACTTCGGACGCCTCTACAACCTGGCCAAGGAGCTCACCGGCGCGACGACCTACGAGGTCGGCCGCTTCTTCGCCACCGGCATGCTGCTCATCGACCTGACTGCGCTCCAGGTCACCGATGGCGACGACGCCGACACCCCGCCGTGGGCCACCGAGCTCCTCGCCAACCTCAGCGAGGACGGCATCTGATCAGATCCGGACCGGCTCGCCGGGTTTCGGCACCGCGCCGGCCTCGACGATGGCGTCGGCAGACTCGGCCGGCGTCACTCGGCGTGCTGGACCCGCGAGCTCGCATAGAGGCAAATGGCCGCCGCGGCAGCGAGATTCAGGCTCTCGGCGCGGCCGTGAATGGGGATCCGGACCCGGTGGGTGGCACGGGCGGCGATGGCCTTGTCCAGGCCGTGCGCCTCGTTGCCGAACAGCCAGGCGACCGGGCCACGCAGGATCTCGTCGGCATCGTCCAGGTCGACCTCGCCTTTGGCGGTGGTCGCCAGCACGGCGATCCCGGCATGCTCGAGGGCGTCGAGGGTGGCATCGATATCGCGGGAGCGGGCCACGGGAACGTGGAAAAGGCTTCCGGCACAGGCACGCACGCATTTGCCGTTGTGCGGATCCACCGAATCACCGGCCAGCACCACGCCATCCGCGCCGACCGCGTCGGCCACCCGGATCAGGGTTCCGGCATTGCCGGGGTCGGCGATCTCGACCGGGACGGCCAGCATGCGCGGGGACGCATCGATGATCTCCGACAGCGGCACATCCACCTGGCGGCACACCGCGATCAGGCCGGGCGGCGTCACGGTCTCCCCCAGCATCTCCGCAGCACGGTCACTGACCAGCGTGGTCCGCACCCGTTGCGCCGCAGCGCCGGCCACCAGCTCGTGTTCGCGCTCGGCGGCCCTGGAGGAGTAGAACAGCTCCTCGATCCGCCCGGTATCGAGCGCGGCCTCCACCGAATTCGCGCCCTCGGCCAGGAACAGGCCGGTCTTGCGGCGCACCGGTGCGCGATGGAGCTTGACCGCAGAAACGACCCGCGGGTTGTGCTCGGAGAGCACGTCCGCGGGTCGTTTCGAGTGTTGCGTCGTCACGCAGGCCGAATCAGGCGGCCGGGGCGTTGACGTCGGCGGGCAGCGCGGCCTTGGCGGCGGCCACCAGCTGGGCGAACGCCTCGGCGTCGCTCACCGCGAGCTCGGCCAGGATCTTGCGGTCCACCTCGATGCCGGCAGCCTTCAGGCCCTGCATGAAGCGGTTGTAGGTCATGTCGTTCAGACGCGCGGCGGCGTTGATACGAGTGATCCACAGCTGGCGGAAGTCACCCTTGCGCGCCCGGCGGTCCCGGTAGGCGTAGGTGAGCGAGTGCAGCTGCTGTTCCTTGGCCTTGCGGTACAGGCGCGACCGCTGGCCACGGTAGCCCTTAGAGGCCTCGAGAACGGAACGGCGCTTCTTCTGAGCGTTGACGGCCCTTTTGACGCGTGCCACTTGTCAGTCCTTGATCGAATTAGGGGCGCTGGGTCTTTCGCGTGAACCCGGCGAGTGCGCCCGAGGTTGGTCGGTGATGCGTTCCGCGAACGGATCGCGAGCGGCTGGCTCAGCCGAATTACTTGGCGAGCAGCTTCTTGACGCGAGCGACGTCCGCCTTCGCGACGACCTCCACGCCGTCCAGACGACGAGTCCGGGTGGACGGCTTGTGCTCGAGCAGGTGGCGACGGTTCGCCTGCTGACGCAGCAGCTTGCCGCTGCCCGACACCTTGAATCGCTTCGAGGCGCCGCTGTGGCTCTTCATCTTCGGCATGGATTCCTCAATCTGTCGTGCCGGAGGCGCGCGTCAGCGCGCCACCGGAGCTTCTCGTTATTACTGCTGCGGGGTGGCCGGTTCGGCAGCCGCGGCTGCGGTCTCGGCCAGGGCCGGAGCCGGGGTCTCGGCCGGGACGGTGCCGCCCTGGGCCGCAGACTGCTGGGCCTTCACCCGCGTCTTCGCACCCTTGTGGGGCGCGAGGACCATGGTCATGTTCCGGCCGTCCTGCTTGGCCGAAGTTTCGACGAAACCGAGGTCGGCGACGTCGGCGGCCAGTCGCTGCAAGAGCCGGAAGCCGAGTTCCGGACGCGACTGCTCGCGACCGCGGAACATGATGGTGACCTTGACCTTCGACCCGGCCTCGAGGAAGCGCATCACATGGCCGCGCTTGGTGGCGTAGTCGTGGTCATCGATCTTCGGCCGGAGCTTCTGCTCCTTGATCACGGTCTGAACCTGGTTCTTCCGGGACTCACGCGCCTTCTGCGCGGTCTCGTACTTGAACTTGCCGTAGTCCATGATCTTGCACACCGGCGGGCGTGCATCCGGCGCGACCTCGACCAGGTCGAGGTCAGCTTCCTGAGCGACGCGTAGTGCATCTTCAACACGCACGATCCCAACCTGCTCGCCACCCGGTCCGATGAGTCGGACCTCGGGAACGCGGATGCGATCGTTGATGCGGGTCTCAGTGCTGATGGGGCCTCCTAGGTCAAGCGGTTCGTCAACGACCGCAAGCAATAACTGCAACCCCAATTCCAACACGAAAGCCCCGTGCTGGTATTTCACCACCACGGGGCCCGAGTCGACCGATCCGCGACGCAAACAGCTGGCATCGCACCACACGCAGGGCAAACCCACGTGCAGAACCCATCAGGCAAATGATGGGCGACCGGACCGCCTGATCTGACCGGAAAGGCCGATCGACGGTGGGAGTCGGGCTCCACTTGATGCCCCGAGTCGGTTGCAGGAACCAGTCCGGGACGGTCGTCGCGGAAGAGTCTAACACTCATAGCCGTGAGCTCCGAATCGACGGCCCCCGCGACCAGCGCCGACCCGCACGATGGGATGCTCTACCGCATGAGCGAGGCAATCACCAGCGACGAATCGGCCCTCATCGACGGCGAGGTCGTCCGCGAACTGGCCGACATCCCTGCCGTCGAGGTCATCAGCCGCGCCGCCGTCATGCTGATGAGCTCCGCCGCCGAGAAGCTCGGCCTCGGCGAAGCCGATCCTGCCACCAGCCCCCACCTCGACCTCGACGAGGCCCGCCGCGTCATCACCGCCCTCGCCGGCCTGATCACCGCCTCCGTCGAATACCTCGGCCCGCACGCCGGCCCCCTCCGCGAAGGCCTTCAATCCCTCCAGCGCGCCTTCCGCGAATCCTCCGCCTACCCCGACGCCCCCGGCGCCGGCCCCGGCGAGAAGTACACCGGCCCGGTGTACTGAGCCAACCGCTCGGCCGATTCCGCGGCCGATCCACCCCGCCCCGCTCAGTAGCCTGCGACCGTGGGTCGAGAACCTGGGTCGACCGCGCCCCAGCGGTGAATCGCAATCGCCGTATTGGTGGGGCCGCGCGACGCCGGCTGGGTTCGCCGAATCGACTGTGGCGCAAAGCCTGCAGTTCAATAAGGCCGCATCGGCTGAGCAAGGTCGAGACTGCGGCGCCAGCTGGATGCCTCAGGGGTGGGGTGCAATTCCGGCGAGGAGGGTCGCGACTACTGCGTCTACCTCAACTTCGGCGTGCGGGGCGCCGGGGAGCATTGCGGTGAGGACTGCGTCGTGGCAGATGCCGACGAGGATGGCGGTTGCGGCGGCGGTGTCGGTGGCGGGGGCGAGGCGGGACAGGTCGCGTTCGGCACGGAGGTAGCGGGCCAGTAGTTCGCGCCAATCATCGTTGCGGGCTTCGGATTCGGCATAGCGGGCCAGCACGGATGGGCTGGCCAGCAGGCCGGCGAAGACCGGGAGGACTGCGCGATGCAAGGTGAGGCCGGCGGATAGGTACAGCTCCAGGTTCTCCTGGACGGTCGCGGTGCCGGGGGCCGGTAGGGGGTCCAGGGCGGCGTGGGCGGCGGCGACGTGGGCGCTGAGGGCTGCGGCCAGGAGGGCGTCCTTGTCGGGGAAGTGGTTGTAGAGGACGCCGTCGGCGACGCCTGCGGCGCGGGCGATGGCGCGGACGGTGAGGCCGGGTGCGCCCTGGTCGGCGAGGAGTCGCTGGGCGGTGGCGACGAGGTGGTCGCGGAGGTTGCGGTCGTCGTCGGTGCCGCGCAGCGCCGCCGCCTTTCTCGGGGACATGGGTGGTTACGGTAGCGGGCGGGTCGCGGTGACCAGGTAGGCCGCGTTGCGGAGGCGGACGCCGCCGGGGGTGACGAAGGGGACCAGGGCGGTCGAGATGGCTACGCGGACTGCGGTATCGGTGGTGAAACCGGACAGCGAGCGGTGGTAGCGCAGCGGGCCCCAGTCGATGATGAAATCGGTGGCGTCGTCCAGGTCGCGGCCCCAGAGACCTTCGGCCTCACGGTATTCGACGTCGATGTCGCGGAAACCCGCGGCGGTCAACAGGTCTCGGATGGCGTCGGGGTCGGCGAGCGGGCCGTGGGTGTGCGTGATCTCGAAGTCGGCGAGATGCTGTGCGGCCGCGCCGAATACGGTGCCGAGATCGGTGCCGGGCATGGGCGGCATGGTGACGAAAGCGAGCCGGCCGCCGGGGCGCAGGGCGCGGGCGATATTGGCGAAGGCGGCCATCGGGTCGGCGAAGAACATGATGCCGAAGCGGCTCAGTGCGGCGTCGAAAGCGTTGCCGGGGAACGGGAATACCTGGGCGTCGCCTCGTTCGAAGGTGACGTTGGGGACGACCTCGGCCGCGGCGAGGGTGCGGGCCCGGGTGAGCATCGGACCGGAGAGGTCGATGCCGGTGGCGGATCCCGTGCCGGTGCGGCGGGCGGCGGCGCGGGTCAATTGGCCGTTGCCGCAACCGATGTCGAGGACGTGGCCACCGGCGGAAATGCGGGCGGCGGTCAGCAGGGGTTCGTTGAAGCCGCGGTTCACCGCGTCGTAGCGGTCGTGGTTGCCGGCCCAGTGTTCGCCCTCGTAGCCGTTCCAGGCATCGGACTGAGCGGTATTGACGATCTCGGTCATGATCGACTCCTATATGAACGCTAGTTCATGAACGTACGTTCATAATGCGCCTCAACCGCCGCTCGGGTCAAGAGCCCCAGGAGACATGGGGTTTCGACTGTCGGTGCGCTGTGCAATCCTCAGGACATGGCACGGATACTGTTGGTTCCCGGCTTCTGGCTGGGCGCATGGGCGTGGGAGGAAGTGGCCGGGCAGTTGCGGTCGCTCGGGGACGAGGTCGAGGCGCTGACCCTGCCGGGTCTGGATCCGGCGGATCCGGAGCGATTGTCGGCAACCCTGGAGACACAGGCGCGCGCGATCGTCGCGGCCGGCCGTGAGGGCGATGTGCTGGTGGCCCATTCGGGCGCCGGTGCGGTCGCGTACATGGCGACAGATCTAGCGCCGGAACTGTTTTCGCGCGTCGTGTACGCCGACAGCGCACCCATGCCGGAGGGGTTCGTCCTCAACCCGGCGCTCGGGGACGCGGCGGAGTTTCCACTGCCGGACACCTGGGCCGAGGTGGAGGCCATGGGGAACAGCCTGGCCGGATTGGACGAGGCGATGCTGGCCCGATTCCGGGAGCGGGCGGTGCCGGTCCCGGCCGGCGTGGCGGGCCGCCCGGTGACGCTCGGCGATTCGGCTGCGCGACTGAAGGTTCCGACCACCGTGATCTGCTGCAGCTTCCCCTCCGAGCTGGTCCAGCAACTCCGCGACGCCGGCGAGCCGCCGCTGTTCCGGGAGCTGCGCAACATCGATGCGGAGTACGTGGACCTGCCGACCGGACACTGGCCGATGTGGTCGAAACCGGAGGAACTCGCCGAGCTGATCCACGAGACCGCACAGCACTGATACCACTGAAATTTCAAGAATCAATTGGCTAATCTCCAGCGACAGAACTGCGCGCAAATCAGCGGGCGCTCGGCTTGCCGCGGGCGCAGCGACGCTGTTAACGCTCGCCGACACGTGGGAAATACTGGGTTGCGGGGTAATCGCCTGCGCGGCTGGATGATCTAAAACTTTGGCGTCACGCAGGTGGTGCTGGTTGGATGCCGGAGTATCGCCTCGTTCGACACGGACGCGGGCGAAGTCCTGCATACTACGACGGGCAGCGGCAAGGCTGTCCTCACAACGAGATCGAACGGAATCTTCGGGGGTTGTACATGAATGAACTGATGTCCCAAGGCAAGCGCACCACTGGACGCCGTGTCCGGCGCAGCGTCCTTCCGATCATGATCGCCGCCGCCGCGGCCGCCGCGCTGGTGTCGGGTTGCTCCTCGTCCTCCAGCTCGGACAGCAAGGCCACCACCTCGCAGGCGGCCCCGCCGTCGCAGCTGCCCGACGGCGCGCAGATCGTCGCCGAATCCGCCAAGACCACCCAGACCCTGCAGTCGGTGCACGTGGTCATGGATGTCCAGAACCTCCCGACCCTCCCGGTCGAGAGCCTGAAGGCCGATGTCACCAACCAGCCGCAGGGCCAGGGTCAGGCCATCGGTGAGGCCAAGGTCAAGGTCAAGCCGGACGCCGACTTCACCGACACCAAGTTCATGGTCGTCGACAAGACCCTCTACACCGGCGACGGCAGCAAGTACTCCCCCGTCGGCCCCGCCGAGAAGATCTACGATCCGGGCGTCCTCCTGGACAAGGACAAGGGCCTGGCCAATGTCATTGCGCAGGTGAAGAACGCGAAGGCCGAGAGCCGCGAGAAGATCGACGGCGTCGACACCGTGAAGGTGAGCGGCACCATCGACGCCTCGGTGTTCGACCCGGTCGTGCCGCAGATCGGCAAGGACGGCGGCACCTTCCCCATCACCCTGTACATCAAGGACGTCGCTCCGCCGAGCGGCGCCGGCACCACGCTGCCGTCCACGGCCGCCTCGCCGGGCACCGGTCCCAACCTGGTGCGCGCCGTGGTCACCAAGGACACGGGCACCGTCACGGTTACCCTGTCCGACTGGGCGAAGCCGGTCCACGTCACCAAGCCCGGCAGCTGATCGCACACATCCCTGTCATGTGAGTTCGGAGCCGGTTCGGGGAAAAAGCAACGGCGGCAACGCCTGTCGTCCGCCCTCCCCGGACCGGCTTTCGCATTTCGGCACACGGTCCGAAATACCCATTGCTTACAACCAATTCCGGCTCGCTCCGCGAGCCGGTTAGTCCGCAGCTATCTCGGCTGCACGCTTAAGAGATTGTTCAGTGAAATGCAAGGCGCAGCAGCGACGATTTCGTCTGAAAGTTCAAACGTCGGGCCTGTGTGTGGAGGGATGAGATGACGATCGAACGACCAGAGGCCGAGGCGACGATCGAACGCCCAGAAACCGCAGTGACGATCGAACGCCAGGAACCCGAAGGGGAGTTCCGCCGGCCCCCGATGGACGGCCCACCGCCGGTATCGAATGTCTGGGTCTACAACGGCAAAGCCTACGACCTCAGCGACTGGATTTCCAAGCATCCGGGTGGCGAGTTCTTCATCGGCCGGACCAAGAATCGCGACATCACCTCGATCGTCGGTTCGTACCACAAGAATCCGGAGGCCATCGGCCGCATCCTGAAGAAGTACGCGCTGGATCGCGACGCCCTGCCGGAGGACATCCACCCCAAGGCCAACGCGCCCGCCTTCCTCTTCAACGAGGGCTTCGACAGCTGGCGCGACACCCCGAAGTTCACCTTCGACAACAAGGATGACCTGCTCCACCAGGTGAAGGCCCGGCTCAAGGAACCCGAGCTGGCCGCCCGCATCCGGCGCATGGACACCTACTTCAATATCGTGGTGGCCACGCTGGCGGTGCTGTACTTCGCGGTGCAGGGCCTGCGGCTGTTCGAGCGCAGCTGGATGCCGCTGCCCGTGTTCGTGATCGCCATGGTGCTGCTGCGCAGCTCGCTGGCCGGCTTCGGGCACTACGCCATCCACCGCGCCCAGAAGGGCATGAACAAGATCTACACGAATGCCTTCGACTTCAATTACGTCGCACTGGCTTTCGTGACCGCGGACGGCCACGCGCTGCTGCACCACCCGCACACCCAGAGTGAAGTCGACATCAAGAAGAACGTCTTCACCATGATGATGCGGGTCCCGCGGCTGTACCGGGTGCCGATCCACACCCTGCACAAGTTCGGTCACACCATCACCGGCATGACCATCCGCCTGCTCGACGTCTGCCGCCTCACCCGCAAGGTGGGCATCAAGGACATGTACGGCACCTGGGGCGGTGCGCTGCCGCACTTCATCGGTTCCTTCGGCGTGCGCTTCCTGCTGCTGGGCGAGCTGATCGTCTTCACCGTGATGGGCGACTTCTGGGCCTGGGCACTGCAATTCGTGATCACGCTGTGGATCTCCACCTTCCTGGTGGTGGCCAGCCACGACTTCGAACTGGAGACCGAGGAGATCGAGTCGAACTCCGAGGACTGGGGTGTCAACCAGATCGAGCAGGCCTACGACCTCAAGGTGGTCGGCAACCGGTACGTCGACTGCTTCCTGTCCGCGGGCCTGAGCTCGCACCGGGTGCATCACGTCCTGCCCTACCAGCGCAGTGGTTTCGCGAATATCGCGACCGAGGACGTGCTGCGCGAGGAGTCCGCGAAGTTCGGGGTGGAGTGGCTGCCGGCCAAGAGTTTCTTCACCGACCGCTTCCCCAAGCAGATCCGGACCTACATTCTCGCGCCGTCCGACGACGCGGTGGAGCGCAAGTGGGGGTTCGTCAAGGAGCACTTCTCACCACTTGCCCTGAAGACCTGCGCCGTCTACACGGTTCAGGGCTTCACCGGAATCGGAACCGTCTGAACCGATTCCACTAACGCGGTGCGTCCGTACATGCGCCGGCCGCACCGCGGGTCGTCATATCGAAACGAGGGGAGAATTTCGTGTCAATCACCATCGATGAAGGGGGCGCCCGCCCCTCGGCGGCGGCGACCCGGCTCGTGGGGGGCGAGCCCGGCTCGGCCTTCCTATACCGGGAAGGCTTCGCACCCGCACCGCTGCCGCCGACCCCGCCGACCACCGTCGGCGTCATCGAATCCATCGCGACCGGTTCGCCGAGCCAGATCTTCTCGCAGGCCGACGCCGCCGCCCAGGTGGCCGGACTGTTCAGCGATCCGGCGCAGCAGGCCCGGATTCCGCGGATCTACCAGAAGACCCGCATCACCACCCGCCACCTCGCGGTCGACCCGATCGACCCCGAATTCCTGTCCTACAGCAAGGAAGTCGGCACCATCCGGGACCGCATGAACACCTTCTACGAGCACGCGGTGCCGCTGGCCGTGGATGTGGCCGGACGCGCCACCGCACACCTGGAGGACCGGGCGTCGGAGATCGGCATGCTGGTCTTCGCCACCAGCACCGGCTTCATCGCACCCGGCGTGGACGTGGCCGTGGTCAAGCAGCTGGGCCTGTCCCCCGCCGTCAACCGCGTCATCGTGAACTTCATGGGCTGCGCCGCGGCCATGAACTCGGTGCGCGCCGCGGTGGACTACGTCCGGGCGCACCCGGACAAGAAGGCGCTGGTCATCTGCATCGAACTCAGCTCGGTGAACGCCGTGTTCGACGACGATATCAACGATGTCATCGTCCACAGCCTCTTCGGAGACGGCTGCGGCGCGGTGGTCATCGGGGCCAGCCAGCCGCACCAGCCGCTGCCGGCCGGCGCGGTGGTCATCCGCGACAGCTTCAGCTACCTGTTCGACGACGCGGAGGACGGAATCGTCCTGGGCGTCAACGACAATGGCATCACCTGCGAGCTGTCGGAGAACCTGCCGCAGTACATTCTGCGCGGCGTGGACCCGGTGGTGACCAGCGTGCTGGCGCGCAACGGCATGACCAAATCCGACATCGACCTGTGGGCGATCCATCCGGGTGGCCCGAAGATCATCGAGGAGTCCGTGCGCTCGCTCGGCCTCGGCTCCGAGCAGGCGGCGACCAGCTGGGACGTGCTCGCCGAGTACGGCAACATGCTCAGCGTCTCGCTGATCTTCGTGCTCGAGCAGATGATCGCGCAGCAGGCCACGCAGCCTATCTCGACCGGGGTGGCGTTCTCGTTCGCGCCCGGCGTCACCCTCGAGGGTGTCGTCTTCGACATCATCCGCCCCTGATCCGGGCATAGTTTCCGTCCAGAGAGCCCAGCAGCCATGCAACTCATCAGATTCCTCATCTCCATCTCGTGGATGCGGATCGCCGGCGTCATCGCCTCCGGTCTGGTCTGCGGTGCGGCCAATACCTACCTGGTGACATTGATTCGGGGAGTGGTGTCACCGGAACCGCATCCGGGCGTCACGGTCCAGGCGTTCGTCGCGACCGCGCTGATCATCCTGATCAGCGGCGTGATCTCGCAGGTGCTGCTGATCCGGCTCGCGCAGGAGGCCATCTACCGCCTGCGCGCGGACCTGAGCGCCCGCATCGTGTCCGCGCCGCTCGAACACCTCGAGCGGCTCGGGCAGCACCGCCTCATCGCGACCTTGACCGAGGATGTGCGGTCACTGTCGCAGGCGGTCACGGCCATTCCGAGCATCTGCATCGACCTGGCGACCATCATCGGCTGCTTCGTGTTCCTCGCGATCGTGTCCGGCCCGATCTTCGCCACCACCGTCGCGGGTACCCTGCTCGGAATCGCCTGTGTCGAAACGGTTCTCAAGAAGGTGCGGCACCTGTACCAGGCCGCCCGCGAGAACGAGGACGGCCTGCTGCGGTCCTTCCAGGAGGTGTCGCTGGGCATCAAGGAGCTCAAGCTGCACCGCGGGCGGCGGCGCGACTTCATGGATCGGCAACTGCTCGGCTCCGCCGAGAAGCTGCGGGTGCAGAACGTCGACGCCGGCTCCAAGTTCACCTTCGCCCAGGGTTTCGGCCAGCTGCTGCAGCTGGGCACCATGGCCCTGATCCTGTTCGGCCTGGCGCGCGCCCTGGACCTGCCGCAGAACGTCATGGTCGGCTACGTCCTGGTCACCACGTTCCTCTCGATGCCCATGCAGAACTTCATGCACCGCATTCCCGACCTGCTGCGCGGTGACGTGGCACTGGCCAAGATTCGCTCGCTGAATCTGTCCATCCAGACCGCGCACGACGAATCCACGCTGCCCTACACCGAGCGTCCCGCCGCCACCGCAGCGCGGCTGGAACTCAACGATGTCAGCTACAACTACCTGAGCGAGGCGCCGCCGGCCTTCCCGCCCGTGCCGGGTGGTCCGCCGCCCGGTACCGGAGCCCACCCGGGTGGCGGTGCGCGGCCGCACCCGGGCGGCGGTGGGCGGCCCGGCGCACCCGGTGCGCCCAAGGGCGGACGCCCCGGCCCGCATCCGGGCGGACGCCCCGGCGGCCCGCCGCCCGGCCACGGCCCGCGCGGCACCGATCGGCCGGATGTCAACGGCCACCGGTTCGTCGACCACGGCGGCCACCCCGTCCCGATGGGCGCGCCCATGGCGCCGCCGCAGGCCGACGGGTCCGGCTTCCACCTCGGACCGCTGGACCTGACCTTCTCACCCGGTCAGATCAGCTTCATCGTGGGCGGCAACGGCAGCGGCAAATCGACACTGGCCAAACTGATCACGGGCCTGTACGTCCCGCAGCACGGCCACCTGTCGCTCAATGGCGAGGCGATCGACCACGAGAACATCGAGTGGTTCCGGCAGAACTCGTCGGCGGTCTTCACCGACTTCCACCTGTTCGAGGACTACCTGGGCTTCGACGAAGGCGTCGACGACGAGGTCCGCAAGTACCTGAAGGAACTCCAGATCGACCACAAGGTCACCGTGGAGAACGGCCGGCTGTCGACGATCGCGCTGTCCCAGGGGCAGCGAAAGCGCCTGGCGCTCTTGACCGCTCTGCTCGAGGATCGCCCGATCTACATGTTCGACGAGTGGGCCGCGGACCAGGAACCGAAGTTCCGCGACGTCTTCTACCGGGAAATCCTGGTGAAGCTCAAGGAACGCGGCAAGACCGTCATCGTGATCACCCACGACGACCGCTACTTCGACTGCGCCGACCAGATCGTGAAACTCGACTTCGGCCACATCGCCGAGGTCAAGGAACTCAGCCCGCCCCTGGCGGCCGCCGAGTAGGCACGAAATACGAAGGCCCCGCACCGATTCCGGTGCGGGGCCTTTCGTCTGCGGTCCGCAGTCTCTCGGCGTCAGCGGAGGGCGGCAGCCTTGCGGCGGGCGGCGGCTGCCTTCTTGGCGGCGGTGGCCTGGGCGTCGGTCTTGGGGGCCGCCTTCTTGGCCGGAGCCTTCTTCGCTGCCTTCTTTGCCGGCCTGGGTTCGGCGAGGGAGGCGGGCTGGGCGGCGAGGACGTGCTTCAGGAACTGGCCGGTGTAGCTTTCCGGGACTTCGGAAATGTCCTCCGGGGTGCCCTGGGCGATGACCGAGCCGCCGCCGGAGCCACCCTCGGGGCCCATGTCGAGGACCCAGTCGGAGGTCTTGATGACGTCGAGGTTGTGCTCGATGACGATGACCGTATTGCCCTTGTCGACCAGGCCGTTGATGACCGCCAGGAGCTTGCGGATGTCCTCGAAGTGCAGGCCGGTGGTGGGCTCGTCGAGGATGTAGATGGTGCGGCCGGTGGAACGCTTCTGGAGTTCGGCGGCCAGCTTCACCCGCTGCGCCTCACCGCCGGAGAGCGTGGGGGCGGACTGGCCGAGGCGGACGTAGCCGAGGCCGACATCCACCAGGGTCTTGAGGTAGCGGTGGATGGAGGTCACCGGCTCGAAGAACTCCGCTGCCTCCTCGATCGGCATATCGAGGACCTCGGCGATGGTCTTGCCCTTGTAGTGCACCTCGAGGGTCTCGCGGTTGTAGCGCGCGCCGTGGCAGACCTCGCAGGGGACGTAAACGTCCGGGAGGAAGTTCATTTCGATCTTCAGGGTGCCGTCACCCGAGCATGCCTCGCAGCGGCCGCCCTTCACATTGAAGGAGAACCGGCCCGGCTGGTAGCCACGCACCTTGGCCTCGGTGGTGGCCGCGAACAGGGTACGGATCTTGTCGAAAACGCCCGTGTACGTAGCCGGATTCGAGCGCGGCGTACGGCCGATCGGCGACTGGTCGACCTGCACCAGCTTGTCCAAGTGATCCAGGCCGTTGACGCGGGTATGACGACCCGGAACCTGCCGCGCGCCGTTCAGCTTGTTCTGGAGCACGGTCGCCAGAATGTCGTTGACCAGCGTCGACTTACCCGAACCCGACACGCCGGTGATCGACGTCAGCACGCCCAGCGGGAAACTCACGTCGATGTTCTGCAGGTTGTGCTCGACCGCGCCGACCACCGTGAGCTGCTTACGCTTGTCGACGGGTCGCCGCACCAGCGGCACCTCGATCTGCTCGCGGCCGGAAAGGTAAGCGCCCGTGAGCGATCCCTTGTCCTTCAGCAGCCCCTCGTACGGACCCGAGTACACCACCTGACCGCCGTGCTCGCCGGCCAGCGGGCCGATGTCGACCACCCAGTCCGAGGCGTGAATGGTGTCCTCGTCGTGCTCGACCACGATGAGCGTATTGCCGAGATTCTTCAGCCGCGTGAGGGTTTCGATGAGCCGGCGATTGTCGCGCTGATGCAGGCCGATGGACGGCTCGTCCAGCACATAGAGCACACCCACCAGACCGGACCCGATCTGGGTGGCCAGGCGAATGCGCTGCGCCTCACCGCCGGACAGCGTGGCCGCGGCGCGCGAGAGCGTCAGGTACTGCAGGCCGACATCCAGCAGGAAGCCCAGGCGCGCCTGGATCTCCTTGATCACCTGCGCCGCGATCGCCGCCTGGCGATCATCGAGTGTCAGGGTGTTCAGGAACTTCGCGGCATCACCGATGGACAGATCCGACAGGTCCGCAATGGATTTGCGCTCCGGGCCCGCCGACAGCGTGACCGCCAGAATCTCCGGCCGCAGTCGCGCGCCATTGCAGACGGGGCACGGGATGTCCCGCATGTACCCGTCGTAGTGCTCCTTCATCGCCTCCGATTCGGTGGCGTCCATGCGCCGCTGCAGGAACGGCATCACGCCCTCGAAATCGGCGTAGTACGAACGCTTGCGGCCGTAGCGGTTGGTGTAGGAGACGTGCACCTGCTCGGAGCTGCCCTCCAGCACCGCCTTGCGGGCCTTGAGCGGCAACTGATTCCACGGCGTGTCCATGGAGAAGCCGATCGCCTCGGCCAGGCCCGACAGCAAACGGGTGAAGTATTCGGCGGTCTGCCCGCGCGACCACGGCGCGATCGCGCCGTCATTGAGGCTCAGATCCGGGTCCGGCACAACCAGATCCGGATCGACCTCCTTGCGGATACCCAGACCCGTGCAATCCGGGCAGGCGCCGTAGGGCGAGTTGAAGGAGAACGACCGCGGTTCCAGATCCTCGATATCGAGCGGGTGCCCGTTCGGGCAGGCCAGCCGCTCGGAGAAGCGCCGCTCCCGATCGTGGGCGTGCTCGTCGCGATCCACGAAGTCCAGCACCACGATGCCGTCGGCCAGCCGCAGCGCCGTCTCGATCGAATCGGTCAGGCGCTGTTTGGAACTCGGCTTCACGGCGAGGCGGTCCACGACCACCTCGACATCGTGCTTCTCCTGCTTCTTCAGCTTCGGCGGATCGGTCAGCGGATGCACCACGCCGTCGACCCGGACGCGCGAGTAGCCCTGCGAGTTCAGCGACTCGAACAGGTCCACGAACTCGCCCTTGCGGGTGCGCACCACGGGCGCGAGCACCTGGAACTTGGTGCCCTCCTCCATGGCCAGCACCTGATCCACGATCTGCTGCGGGGTCTGCTTGGCGATCAGATGACCACAGACCGGGCAGTGCGGGGTGCCCGCGCGCGCGAACAGCAGACGCAGATAGTCGTAGACCTCGGTGATGGTGCCGACCGTGGACCGCGGATTGCGGTTGGTCGACTTCTGGTCGATGGACACCGCCGGGGACAGCCCCTCGATGAAATCCACATCCGGCTTGTCCATCTGGCCGAGGAACTGCCGCGCATACGCCGACAGTGATTCCACGTACCGCCGCTGGCCCTCGGCGAAAATCGTGTCGAAGGCGAGCGAGGACTTTCCGGACCCGGACAGACCAGTGAAAACGATGAGACTGTCGCGAGGTAGGTCGAGATCGACCCCTTTGAGGTTGTGCTCCCGCGCTCCGCGCACCGTCAGGCGATCCGCCACTGGCCATCCTTCCAACGTTTCAGCATCCAGACATACCCCCGACGCCATGCTAGGGGCACCCACCGACAAGTTTGGCTACGCGTGCTGAAACGCTGGTCACAGTGTGTTTATTGCGAGATGTGACTAGGACCGCCGATCGGCCGCACGGCCGTGACGCCCGCCACACCGGGCAGCGCCCGACGGACACAGCTCGTGATGGCCCGCGGCTGCAGCACCCGATCCCGGTCCCGATCGCGCGAGCGGTCCTCGGCGCCGGCCGCGGTGACCAGCGCGAGATCGCCGTCGAAGCGCCGATACAGCAGCCGGCCGCGGCGGGTATCGGCATCGGTGAAGAACAGATAGGGCAGCCCGCCCAGGCACAGCCGGGCCACTGCCTCGTCTTCGAGCAGGACCGGCACACCGTCGCGCATCCGGCCCAGGGTCCGCACCCCGAGCGGACCGGTCCAGCAAACCACCGCCTCGGATCCGGTCTCGGCATCGATGAACAGGTGCGCGTCGTAATCCATGGCATCGAGCACCCGCGCCGCCGCGGCGGGTGTGGCCACCTGTAGTCGACAATCCTTGCGCCGCACGATCGGTCGTGGCTCGGTCACCGCGGACAGCGACGGCCGCGCGGGATCCGGCCAGGGCCGGGACAATTCGTCCGGCGGGCGGCCCAGCCGCAGATCCAGCCGCTCCAGCGCGAAGGTGGACGCGAACCGTCCCGGCCCGGCGACCTGCACCCGGAATGCCTTCCCCAGCGTCCGGACACCCGCCTGCACCAGCGTCGTCTCCTCCTCGGCGGCGGGCCAGCGCAGGCGTGCCCGCACCGGCCCCGCGACCCCGTGCCGGCGCAGGATCCTGCCCAATCCGCGCACCACCCGGGTCACCTCCCCCGACGGGACGGGCCCGTGCGTGGTCACCACGAAATCCGGATCGATTCCACTCGACCACACATCGAATGCGCCCATAGCCGACCCCGCTCTCCCTGTTCCGCCCCGGCAACCCGTCTCCATGGCAACACACCCATGTCACCCCCGACAGTGCCGAAAGTCCCGAACCAGACCACTTTCGGGGAAAATTCTCCGACAAAAATAACCGGACAAATTCCGGACGGTCCGGACACCGGAAATTAGGGACCTTCGGCGGTATCCGGGCGTCTTCCCGCGAGATACGTTTGCCACTACCGTTTCGCGCGCCCGCGACCCGAGCTTGGAGGCCGTCGTGATCAAAGTCTTCCTGGTCGACGATCACGAGATCGTCCGCCGCGGTCTGACCGACCTGCTGGAGGAGGATCCCGAACTGACCGTCGTCGGCGAGGCGGGTGACGTCGCCCAGGCGCTGGCCCGGATCCCGGCGCTGCGCCCCGACGTGGCGGTGCTGGACGTCCGCCTGCCCGACGGCAACGGCATCGAACTGTGCCGCGACCTGCTCGCCGACATCGACGACCTGCGCTGCCTGATCCTCACCTCCTATACCGACGAACAGGCCATGATGGACGCCATCCTGGCCGGCGCCAGCGGCTACGTGGTCAAGGACATCAAGGGCATGGAGCTGGCCAAGGCCATCAAGGAGGTGGGCGCGGGCCGTTCGCTGCTGGACAATCGCGCGGCGGCGGCGCTCATGGACCGGCTGCGGCGCAGCACCGAACTCGACGGCCCGCTGGCCGGTTTGACCGATCAGGAGCGCAAGCTGCTGGACCTGCTCGGCGACGGCCTCACCAACCGGCAGATCGCGGAACGGATGTTCCTGGCGGAGAAGACCGTCAAGAACTACGTGTCCCGGCTGCTGGCCAAACTCGGCATGGAACGCCGCACCCAGGCCGCCGTGCTGGCCTCGAAATTGCGTACGGGACAGTCACGTTCGGCATGACAACCTCTCGGCAACCTCGGCTCGCATAGAATTCCGCTTGCCGTGTCGTATCCGCCGGACCGCAGGACAACCATGCACGACACACCCCGCACCGGTCCCTACTCGGTGCGTGAAACGCTGTCTCAGCTGCGATTACGCGAATTGCTCACCGAGGTCAAGGACCGGGTCGAACAGATCATCGACGCCCGGGACCGCATCGACGGGCTGGTCGAGGCGATGCTCGCGGTCACCTCCGGCCTCGATCTGGACCAGACCCTGAGCACGATCGTGCGCGCCGCCACCATTCTGGTCGACGCCCGCTTCGGGGCGCTGGCGGTGCGCGGGCACGAACAACAGCTCAGCCAGTTCGTCTTCCACGGCATCGACGAGCAGACCCGGGTGCGGATCGGCGCGCTGCCCGAGGGCCACGGCGTGCTCGGCCTCATGCTCGACAAGCCCGAATCGCTGCGCCTGGACGATCTCGCGCGCCATCCCGCCGCGACCGGATTCCCCGAGCACCATCCGGTCATGCGCACCTTCCTCGGCATGCCGGTGCGGATCCGCGGCGAGATCTTCGGAAACCTGTACCTCACCGAGAAATCCGGCGGGCACCCCTTCACCGAGGACGACGAGGTGCTGCTGCAGGCGCTGGCCGCCGCGGCCGGTATCGCCGTCGACAATGCCCGCCTCTACGAGCAGGCCCGCACCCGGCAGGCCTGGATCGAGGCCACCCGCGATATCGCCACCGAATTCCTGGCCGACACCGAACCCAGCAAGGTGCTGGCCCACGTGGTCGAGCACGCCCGCGAGCTGACCGCCTCCCAGCAGGCGCTGCTGGCCGTGGTCGCCGATCCCGACGACGCGCCCGAGGATGTCGCCGAACTCGTTGTGGCGCAATGGTCCGGCCCCGACGAGCCACCGGCCGGACACGCGGTGCGCACGGCGGCCACCGCCGTCGGGCAGGCCCTCACCACTCGCACCCCGCTGCGCTTCGACGACGCCCGCCACATCGACCTGGGCACGCCCATCGCCGATATCGGCCCGGCCCTGGTGCTGCCGCTGCACACCCCGGACTCCACCCTGGGGGTGCTGATCACGCTGCGCGCCGCCGAATCCGCGCCCTACACCGACGAATTGGTGGAGCTGATCGCCGCCTTCACCGATCAGGCCGCGCTGGCCATGCAACTGGCGGTGGCGCAGCGCCGGATGCGCGAACTCGACATCCTCACCGACCGCGACCGGATCGCTCGCGACCTGCACGACCACGTCATCCAGCGGCTGTTCGCCATCGGGCTCTACCTGCAGGGCACCGTGCCGCGCGCCCGGGTGCCCGAGGTGCAGAAACGGCTGGCCGATGCCATCAACGATCTACAGGACGTGGTGGAGGAGATCCGCACCTCCATCTTCGATCTGCACGGCGGCGACGGGCACAGCACCCGGCTGCGCCAGCGCATCGAACGCGCGGTCAAGCAGCAGACCACCGCCACCGACATCCGGGCGCTCATGCACATCACCGGACCGCTGTCGGTGGTCGAGCCGGCACTCGCCGATCATGCGGAAGCCGTGGTGCGCGAGGCGGTTTCGAACGCGGTCCGGCATTCCGGGGCCGACACCATCACCATCGACATCGGCGTGGCCGACGATCTCACCATCGTGATCTCCGACAACGGCCGCGGCATTCCGGACGACATCACCCCCAGCGGGCTGACCAACCTGGCCCGGCGCGCCGAACAGTCCGGCGGCAGCCTGGCGGTGTATCCGCGGCGCGATCCCAGCGGCGACGGCACCGGCACCAAACTGCACTGGTCGGTGCCACTGCATTGACTCGCCGAGATCGTGCTGCATCGACTCGCCGAGAACGAGCGTTATCGACTCACTGAGATCTCGGATCTCGTCAGCCGACCGGGCCGAGCACCACCGCGGAGTTGTTGCCGCCCATGCCGAGCGCGGTCTTCACCGTGATGCCGTCGACGCCGCGCCGGACGCCGTCGACCAGATTGGGATGCGCGGGCGCCACGATCGGGGCGGACACCAGCAGCCCGCGCTCGTAACCCAGTGCCGCGACGGCCACTTCGACCCCGGCCGAGGCGGCCTGGCAGTGCCCGGCCAGCGGCTTGAGCGCCACCACCGCCGGGCGATCGTCGAAAAGCTCCGCCAGCAGCGCGGTTTCGGCGGCGTCGCACTGGGCGGTGCCGGAACCGTGCGAATTGAGGTACGCGACCTCGCCGGGATGGACATCGGCGCCGACCAGGGCGCGGCGCACGCACTCGAAGATCTGGGAGTAGGACGGCTCGACGGAGATCACGTGGTGGCCGTCGTTGGACATGGCCCCGCCGAGCATCGCCGCATAGGGCCGTTCGGCGTCACGTGTCGCCAGGAACGCGACCGAGGCCTCGCCGAAACCGAAGCCGCGACTGCCCTGCTGGAAGGGACGGCAGGCGTCGAGGGGGTCGGTGTCGTCCACCGCCGCGCCCAGTACCACGAACGGCTGCACCATCTCCGGAATCCCGGACAGGTCGGTCGCGACCACCAGCACGTCGTCGGCGATGCCCTGGGCCAGCCACAGCTGCGCGGTGACCAGGGCCACGTTCGCCGAGGAGCAGGCGGCGGTCACATTCATGGCCGGGCCGTGAAACCCGAACTCGCTCATCAGCATCGACACCGGGGTCGAGGGAAGTAGTCGCAGATAGTCGCGCGAGCGCCGCTGCCCGCCGTCGACGGTGTAGAAGTCCCGCCACTCGCAGGCGTCTCCGAGCACGATCGCGTGCAGCAGGCCGACCGTCCGGCCGGGCCGCCAGCCGCGTTCGCGCGCATCGGCCACCGCCTCGCGCGCCGAGCCGATGACCGCGCGTAGGTAGCGGCTGGGCGGGAGCTCCGGATCGCCGCCGTCCGGCACGCGGGCGATCCACCCCTGCCGATCGCGTTCGGGCCCGTACCCTGGAAAGAGCCGGGCTGCGGGTTTGCCGGTCAGCAAACCTTTCCAGAGGGTTTCGCGGCCCCAGCCGTACCCGGTGACAGCGCCGATGCCGGCCAGGGTCATATGATCTTGATGCCGACCTGCGGTCATCGGGACGGGGATGATGCCTGGCATTTGCATCGCTCCTCTCGGGCCGTTGCCCGTAATGGTCACCACTCGCGGGCCGATGCTGTGCCGAACTGCAGCTCATTCAATACGGTCGGCAAGGGGCACCAGCAAATTTATAGATAACAGAATGGTGCCGTGCTCCAGTGACGTGTCGGAACGACGATCAGGGGGTGCATGACGTGATGGGTAACGATCGGGCAAATGACTCGGCCAATGCCGAACAGCTGGCCCAGCGATACCGGTCCCTGGTGGATTACAGCCCCGACGGGGTCGTGGTCCACGAGCGTGGCACCGTCGTCTACGCCAACCCGGCAATGCTGCGGCTGCTGGCGGCCGCAGATCCTGACGACGTGATCGGGCAACCGGTCACCAATTTCGTCGAACGAAGTTCCGTCCCTCCCATGCTCGACCGCATCCGCCGTCTCACCATCGCGGGCACCGCGTCCGACCCCGCCGAGATGACACTGATGCGATGCGACGGCGGCTGCGTCGACGTGGAGACCGTGTCGGTGCTCACCGCCTGGCACGAACACCTCGCCTACCAGGTGGTGGTGCGCGATCTCACCGCGCAGCGCCGCGCCGAGGCCGCCCAGCAGCGCGCCGAACAGTTCTTCACCACGGTGGTGTCGCAACTGGATGAGGGGGTGGTGGTGATCGACCGGCACGGGCGCATCGAATCCGCCAATCCGGCCGCACGACGCATCTTCGGCTACGACTCCGACGATCTCGTCGGCACCCACATCTACGACATCCCGCTATCCCTGCTGGACGCCAATGCCCAGCCCATGCCCACGTCCTGGTATCCGGTGATCCGTACCCTCGCCACCGGAGAGACGGTGACCCGCTTCGTGTTCGGGCTCGACCGGCCCGACGGGCAGCGGCGCTGGCTCTCGGCCAACAGCCGGCTGCTCAATCCCAGCGATCCGGAGTCGGCGGCGGTGTCGTCGTTCAACGACATCACCGAATTCCGGGCCAGCCGAAGGCAATTGGAGTACCAGGCCACCCACGACCCGCTCACCGGGCTGGCCAATCGGGCGCTGGTGCTGTCGCGGCTGGCGGCGGCGCTGGGCACCACCGAGACCCTGCCGGTGTCCAGCGTGCTGTTCATCGACCTCGACGGGTTCAAGGCCATCAACGACACCCTCGGGCACGCCATCGGCGATACCGTGCTGCAGATCGTGGCGCAGCGACTGCAGCGCGGGCTGCGCTCCGAGGACATCGTGGGCCGGATCGGCGGTGACGAATTCCTGGTGCTGCTGTCCGGCCGCACCCTGGGCGACGATATCGACACGCTCATCGCGCGGCTGCGCCAGACCATGGCCGAGCCGATCATCGCGCGCGGGCACCGCATCCAGGTCGACGCCTCGATCGGGGTGACGGACCTGTGCGTGGGGGACGATCGCAGCCCGGAGGCCGTCCTGCACGATGCCGACGTGGCCATGTACCAGGCCAAGCCGCCCAACCATCAGAACGGAACCCTCGGACGCCGCAGCGACAGCACCCACGCCTCCTGAACCTGGCAGTTTCAGGGCCTGTTACCTGGCGGTACGGCGCGCGAGGGAATCGCGAACTAGAATCGACAACTCTGTTCTCGATGCTTCGCGCCCCGTACCCAACACGGCGGACGTGGTGAACAAGGAGTTCCGTTTTGCCCGACCTCACCGAGGAGCGTTCCGTGTCCGATTCCGCTAACGCGGCTTCCCCGGACCTGGAGCGCGAGCAGCAGTACCTCACGAAGCTCTACGAACAGCTCGACGGCATGCGCGCCTACGCCCAGCGGCGGCTGCGCACCGTGCTGCTGGAGACCGGCGGCACGCCGCAGGCCCGTAGTGAGCGCGAGTCGTTCACCCAGCTCTACTCCGAGGACCTGGCCAAGTACGACGCCGCCGAACACGGCCTATGCTTCGGCCGCATCGACATCGCCGAGAACGGTGACAGTGAGCACCGTTACATCGGGCGCATCGGCATCCTCGACGAGAGCGCCGATTACGAGACGCTGCTGCTGGATTGGCGCGCTCCCATGGCCCGCCCCTTCTACCTCGCCACCACCGCCGCGCCCGACGGCGTGACCCGGCGGCGGCACATTCGCTCGCGCAACCGCACGGTCACCGGGGTCAACGACGAGTATCTGGACCTGGATGCCGCGCAGCGCGCCGGGGTGATCGGCGGCGAGGGCGGCGTGGGCAGCGAGAGCGCGCTGCTGGCCGCGCTCAATGCCGCCCGCACCGGGCACATGAACGACATCGTCGAGACCATTCAGAGCGAGCAGGACGCCATCATCCGCTCGGAGCACAAGAGCGTGCTGGTGGTGCAGGGCGGGCCCGGCACCGGCAAGACCGCGGTGGCACTGCACCGCGCGGCCTACCTGCTGTACACCTACCGGCAGCAGCTGGACAAGGCCGGCGTGCTCATCATCGGCCCGAACTCCACGTTCCTGGATTACATCGGCCAGGTGCTGCCCTCGCTGGGTGAGACCGGCGTGCTGCTGTCCACCGTCGGCAACCTGTATCCGGGAGTGCAAGCGACACTGGAGGACTCGCTGCGCGCCGGGGAGCTGAAGGGCTCGCTCGACATGCTCGAGGTGCTCAAGAAGGGGGTGCGGGACTGGCAGGAGGTGCCCCGGGAGCCGATCCAGCTCTACTTCGACGGCCACCAGCTGGAGCTGGACCGCAAGATCGCCACCAAGGCCCGCGGCCGCGCCCGCTCCTCGCGCCGCCCGCACAACCTGGCCCGGCCCGTCTTCGCCGCCGCCGTCGTCGACGCGCTCACCGATCAGCTGGCCGCCGCCATCGGCTCGAACCCGCTGGGCGGGCGAAACCTGTTGAGCCAGACCGATCTCACCGAGATCCGCGACGAGATGCGCGCCGATCCCGAGATCCAGCGCGCCATCGCCGGACTGTGGCCCATCCTCACCCCGCAGCAGGTGCTGGGCGGGCTGTGGGCCGACCCCGAGCGCTTGGCCGATGCCGCCGGGCAGCTGAGCCGCGCCGACCGGGCCGAGCTGTACCGGTCCGACAGCGGCGAGTTCAGCGACGCGGACGCGCCCCTGCTGGACGAGCTGGCCGAACTGCTCGGCATCGACGACAGCGAGGAGCGCGAGCGCTCCCGCCGCCGCTGGCGCGCCCAATTGGCCGAGGCCCAGGACGCGCTCGACATCCTCACCGGTTCCGCGCCCCAGGATCTCGAGGACGACCTGGATCCCGAGCTGCTCATGGCCTACGACCTCATCGACGCGTCCCAGCTGGCCGAACGCCAGCAGGTGCGCACCCGGCAGACCACCGCCGAACGCGCCGCCGGCGACCGCACCTGGACCTACGGCCACGTCATCGTGGATGAGGCGCAGGAGCTTTCGGCCATGGCGTGGCGAATGGTCATGCGCCGCATCCCGAATCGCTGGATCACCGCCGTCGGCGACGTGGCCCAGACCGGCGACCCGGCGGGCGCCTCGTCCTGGCAGCAGGTGCTGGAACCCTATGTGGCCAAACGCTGGAAGCTCACCGAGCTGACGGTCAACTACCGCACCCCGTCGGAGATCATGGCGGTGGCGGCGGACGTGCTGACCGCCATCGACCCGGCCGCGCCTGCGCCGCGCTCGGTCCGCGACTCGGGCTTCGAGCCCACCGCGACCCGGGTGGCGGCCGCCGAGCTGGCCGACGAGATCAAGCGGCTGATCGCCGCGGAGGCCGAGCATCCCGGCACCACCGTGGTCATCGCGCCGCACGACCTGGCCCCGGAACTCGCTCACCTGACCGATGATTCGGTGCGCGTGCTCACCGTCCACGACGTGAAGGGCCTGGAGTTCGACGCGGTCATCCTGGCCGAACCGCACCGGATCCTCGGCGAATCGCCGCGTGGCCTCAACGACCTGTACGTGGCGCTCACCCGCGCCACCCAGCGCCTGGCGGTCGTGCATTCCGCCGACCTGCCGGAAGTCCTGCACCGGCTGCGCTGACCAGGACGGCGAACAGCGAAGCGGCCGAGCCCACATGGGGCTCGGCCGCTTCGCTGAAAGGGGTCCGCTCTCCTGGAACGGAGGTTCGCTCAGCGCACGGTGTGCACGATCAGCACGTCGCAGCGGGACTTGCGGGCCACGTCCGACGGCACCGAGCCGAGCAGGCGGCCGGCCAGGGTGTTGAGGCCGCGGTTACCGACGACGAGCAGGTCGGCCTCCACCTCCTTCACCAGGTCCAGCAGCGACTCGACGGGCTCGCCGACGACGGCCTTCTCCACCACGTTCACCGCGCCGACGGCGACGGCCTTGTCCCGCGCGACGCGCAGGATCTCGCTGGTCGGCGCGGAGCCGCGCACCTGGTAGGCCTCGTCCTTCAGCACGTCCGCGGCCGCGGCCACATCGCGGTCGTCGGTCGGGAAATACGCGCAGGCGATGTACAGCGTGGCGCCCTCGTCGCCGGCCAGAGCCGCGGCCCGCTCGACGGCGACGTACGACGAGTCCGAGCCATCGGTACCGACGACGATCGTCCGGTAGGCGGTCATTTCTCCTCCAAGTACAAGGGTCGGGGCCGCGGAATCCTCGACGGTGGGGTTTTCACCGCGGCAACTTCGCCTGACAATAGCGGCATAACCGGCGGAAATATTCGATATCGCAACACATCACACTTCCGTGGCGTGATCGGATCCGGGCACATTCCGGTTCCCGCCGCGAAGACAGCCCGGGCTACCAGCGAATTTCCCGAGCGCCGCGACGTAGCCCACAATATGCCAACGGTGTTGCCTCCCTGGGAGATTCGTCACAAGCCCGATATCCCCCGGACCGGCCGCGGGCCGTTCGTTGTGACACCGCACAACGAACGGCCCGCGATACAGTGACTTGGCCTTACCTCACAGCTCGCGATATTCGGCCCACAACCAGCCGAGAATCGCGCTGAGGATGGACATGCGATCCTCTTCTCTCCGGCCGATCAATGACGCGCAATACTAACGCGCCCGGATCGGATCAGAGGCTGAAAAGCGGTCCGGTGAGCGTCAATCCGAGATCCCCGCCGGTGTGGGCGAAGAAGGCGAACAGCATCAGCGCCGCGCCCGCGAGCGCGATGTCCTTGTTGAAGTTGACCATCTCGGTCTGCTTGGCCTCCGCGTCGGTCTCCTTCCAGAAGGGATGCATGAGGAGGGCGGTCGGCACCAGGAAGACGAGCAGCAGCAGCGTGCCCAGGTCGGCCCAGACGCCCAGCAGCACGCTCAGCCCGCCGGCCAGCAGCAGCACACCCGATGCGGGCACCGCCAACTCGGCCATGGGCACCCCCTTGAACTGCGCGTACTGCACCATCGTCTTCCGCTGCGCGAAATGCCCGAAGCCCGAGCCGAGGAACAGCAGTGCGAACAGGATCCGTCCGATCAATACCAGCACGTCCATAGCCCGCTCCTTCGATGATCGATATGTCATTGGGTGACACGGCAACCAACTTCTGGGGTACCGACATTATTCCCGGACCAGCAGTTGTCAGGATGGTAACGAGATGCGGGCGTATTCGAGCGGAGGCAGCCCGATCTCCTTGGCGAACTCGTTGGAGAAGTGCGCCTGATCGAAGTAGCCGAGCTCGACGGCCAGCGCGGCCAGGTCCGAGGTGCGGCCCTCGGCCAGCAGATGTGCGCCGTCCTGGAGGCGATAGCGGCGCAGCACCCATTTCGGGCCCGCACCGACATAGCGGCGGAACAGCCTTTGCAGGGTTCGGACGGGAATGCCGAAATGCTCGGTGACCTGGTCGACCCGGGTCAGATCGCGATCATGCTCCATGGCCTCGATGATGGCCAGCACCTGGCGGTAGGCGGTGTCGTCGCCCCCACCGGCCTCCTCGCGCCGGACCCCGACCAGGAAATCCTCGATCAGATCCCGGCGGCGTTCGGCATCGGCGGTCGCAAGCACGGCCTCGGCGAGGGCGTCGGCCGCCAGGAAGATATCGGTTGCCGGGACCGAGGTATCACTGAGTGCCCCGACGTCCAGGCCGGTGAACGCGCCGAAGCCGCCGGCCCGGAACTTGACGCCGAAAGTCTCACCCTCCCCGGCCAATTCCCGCACGTACTTGGTGGTCCACACGCCGGTGACGAAGGCGCCGGTGCGTTCGTGGGTGCGCTCGAAGGTGAGGTTCACGCAGGGGTACGACAGCACCTCGGCCTGGAAGGGCGGCTGGCCCCGGCGATCCCAGCGCACCGCCCAGTACCACTCGACATAGCGGGACACCCGCGGGCTCGCGGGCAGCCGGGAGTGATTGTTGGCCTGGTTCTGCTGACGGGGCCGCAGAATGCCCTTGGCGGTCTCCGGCGGCGGCACCGGCCGCGGCGAGAACCGGCCTCCGGCAATGCTTCCACCGCCTCCTTCGGCAGTGTTTCCACTGGTCATCGCGCCTGTCGCTTTCTTACAAGACCATCGCCGCCGCGGCGGCGAGAGTAGTGCGCATGAGCAACGCAGTGAATCCGATCCCCGAGGGCTACCACTCCATCACCTGCTTCCTGGCCGTCCCGGACGCCAATGCGGCCATCGAGTTCTACTCCGCCGTCTTCGGCGCGAAGGTGCTGAGCCGCAACGATCTTCCCGACGGCCAGGCCGCGCACGCCGAACTCCTCATCGGCGACTCCACCATCCAGGTCGGCATGCCCATTCCCGACGAGGGCCTGCGCGCCCCCGCCGACGACTGGGTCCACACCAGCGTCGTCCACTACTGCCCGGATGTGGACGCCGTCTCGAAGCTGGCCTCCGAGAACGGCGCCCGCTTCGTCGCCGAACCCGCCACCTTCGTCACCGGCGACCGCTTCGGCCGCGTCATGGATCCGTTCGGCCACCGCTGGATCGTCATGACGCGAGTTGAAGACGTCTCCCGCGAAGAGGCCGAACGCCGGGTAAACGAATGGATGGCCCAGCAGGCCTGACAAAGCGACTCCCCCGCCCGGCAGACCATCTGCCGGGCGCGGAGCCTTGTCCGTCATCCGCGTGTGCGTTCGGCTGGAATCCAACCGATTTGCCGTGAATCCCGGCCGAGAGCATGTGGTCATGACAAGGGTCACTGCCGTCGGTCGCGCGGCCGGCCGGCCACCTGCCCGCCGAAGGTCCTTGCGCCGCAGGCTTTCTCTCACGACAGGCCGGCGGCGTCCATGCCGCGTAGTTCCTTCTTCAGATCGGCGATCTCGTCGCGGAGTCGTCCGGCGAGCTCGAACTGCAGCTCACGGGCCGCGTTCATCATCTGCGCGGTCATGTCCTTGATGAGATCGGCCAGTTCGGCGCGCGGCATGTTCTTCACGTCGCGGCCCTCGTAGACACCGGCACTCACCGCCCGCCCGGGCTCGCCCTGGGCGCGGCGGCCGCGGCTGACATTGCGGCCCGAGCCGCCCACCTCGACCTCGGTCTCCTCGGCCTCGCGATACACCTGGTCGAGAATGTCGGCGATCTTCTTGCGCAACGGTTTCGGGTCGATGCCGCGCTCTTCGTTGTAGGCGATCTGCTTGGCCCGGCGGCGTTCGGTCTCGTCGATGGCGTGGCGCATGGAGTCGGTGATCTTGTCCGCGTACATGTGGACCTCGCCCGAGACATTGCGCGCCGCACGACCGATGGTCTGGATGAGGCTGGTGGCCGAACGCAGGAAGCCCTCCTTGTCGGCATCGAGAATCGCCACCAGTGAGACCTCGGGGAGGTCCAGTCCCTCACGCAGCAGGTTGATGCCGACCAGTACGTCGTATTCGCCCAGCCGCAGCTGCCGCAGCAATTCGACACGGCGCAGGGTGTCGATCTCCGAGTGCAGATAGCGCACGCGCACACCGAGTCCCAGCAGATAGTCCGTGAGATCCTCGGCCATCTTCTTGGTCAGAGTGGTGACCAGCACGCGCTCGTCGCGCTCGGTGCGCAGCCGGATCTCGTGTACCAGATCGTCGATCTGCCCCTTGGTCGGCTTGACCACCACCTGCGGATCCACCAGGCCGGTGGGCCGAATGACCTGCTCGACGAATTCGCCTCCGGTCTGGCCCAATTCGTACGGGCCGGGCGTGGCCGACAGGTACACCGCCTGCCCGATCCGATCGGCGAACTCCTCCCAGGTGAGCGGCCGGTTGTCCACCGCCGACGGCAGCCGGAAGCCGTACTCCACCAGGTTCCGCTTGCGCGACATATCGCCCTCGTACATGCCGCCGATCTGCGGCACGGTCACATGCGATTCGTCGATGACGAGCAGGAAATCCTCGGGGAAGTAATCCAGCAGCGTGGCCGGCGCGGTTCCGGCGGCACGGCCGTCGATATGCCGCGAATAATTCTCGATACCGGAGCAGAAACCGACCTGCTTGATCATCTCCAGGTCGTACTGGGTGCGCATCCGAAGTCGTTGCGCCTCCAGCAATTTGCCCTGCTTCTCCAAATCCGCGAGCCGCTCGTCGAGCTCCGCTTCGATATCCCGCACGGCCCGCTCCATGCGTTCCGGGCCCGCCACATAGTGGGTGGCCGGGAAAATCCGGACCATATCCACCTGACGCACCACATCACCGGTGAGCGGGTGCAGATAGTAGAGCGCCTCGATCTCGTCCCCGAAGAATTCGATGCGCACCGCCAATTCCTCGTAGGAGGGAATGATTTCGACGGTGTCGCCGCGCACCCGGAAACTACCGCGGGTGAACGACATGTCATTGCGGGTGTATTGCACATCCACCAGCAGGCGCAGCAGCCGATCACGATCGATCTCGGTGCCGACCTCCAGCTGCACCGACCGATCCAGGTACGACTGCGGCGTGCCGAGGCCGTAGATGCACGACACCGACGCGACCACCACCACATCCCGCCGCGAGAGCAGGCTCGACGTGGCCGAGTGCCGCAGCCGCTCGACATCGTCGTTGATCGAGCTGTCCTTCTCGATATAGGTGTCGGTCTGCGCGATGTAGGCCTCGGGCTGGTAGTAGTCGTAGTACGAGACGAAGTACTCGACCGCATTGTTCGGCAGCATCTCGCGCAGCTCGTTGGCCAGCTGCGCGGCCAGGGTCTTGTTCGGCGCCATGACCAGCGTGGGCCGCTGCAACCGCTCGATCAGCCAGGCCGTGGTGGCGGACTTACCGGTACCGGTGGCCCCCAGCAGCACCACATCCTTCTCGCCGCCCCGGATGCGCCGCTCGAGCTCCTCGATGGCGGCGGGCTGGTCACCGGCCGGCCGATGTTCGCTGACGACCTGGAACTGCCCGTCGACGCGCTCGACGTCGCTGATGGGCCGGTGCTCGGAATGAGCCAGCGGCAGGTCGTCCGGGATCTCGGTTGCAAACGCCATGACCCCAGCCTAGGACCCCCCACCGACAATCCCGCCTCGCAATCCCGCCTCGCAATCCCGCCTCCCCGCGTCTTCAGCGGACGGCTGAGAGCCGTTGACAGTGATAACCCGTGCCGGCGGTTGGGTGCCGAACCGATTCTGGTCGTCCCCGGCGAGTTACCCTCGGCTCACGAAATCAGTTGTCGCTTCGGGCGCGGTTGCCGGGGGTCTAACTCCGAGTCGGCGGCGTCGCCGCTGCTCGGTTCCCCATGGCACGCACACGGTTTCGTAAACCATCGGTAAATGTCCGAATTGACCGTTACCCCAAGGGTTTTCGTGTCGGCGGTGTCGCGTAGATCTCAGTCGGTTCACGACGGTTTGAATCGCGGTTCCCGGGTGTACTCTGAGCTCGCTGGTCGCACGATTCGAGAAGAGGCAGGGCGATGACCGGTCTGCATACGCCACAGCGGAATTCCACTAATGGCGCACACCCCTACGGCACGATCGGCAACACCCCTGCGGTGTCTCCGCATCGCCCAAGACTCGAATACTTCAATCTCGCGGATCTGTCGTGGACCGATTATCGCGGGTTTCTCCACCCCGTGGAGCGTTTACATGCAGAACCGTTCGGTCTGTATATCGAACGGACAGTGGACAACCCACGTTTCCACTACATCGAGTCCTGGCTGCTGCCCGAGCTCACGCTGCGCGCCACGGTCTACCACCTGCGGCCCGGCCACGATCGCAGCCAGACCTACTACCTCGACATCGGCGAGTACGGGCCGTGCGAGGCCAAGAAGTGGCGGGCCGAGAGTCACTACCTGCACGTGGTGGCGCGCCGGGGCCAGGCGCCCGAGCTGGTCGGCATCGACCAGCTGCTGAGCGCCCATGCCGCAGGGCATTTCGACACCGCGCGCACCCATCTCGCCATCGAGCGGGCCACCGCCGTGGTGGACGGCATCGCCGGCTGCGGTCACGATGTCGACCGCTGGCTGGCCGGCCAGGGCATCACGCTCAGCTGGCTGTAGAGGCAAACGCGCCCGGTCCGTGCGGCACGGACCGGGCGGGCTCGAACGGGTCTGTCCGTCCTCCGACTAGCCGGACAGGCTCGGCAGCAGTCCGTTGAGGCCGCAGCCGAAGCTACCGAAGCTGCTGGCCGGATCCACCTGCACGGTGATCGACTTCGAGATGAGGGTCTGAGTGGCCTTCAGCTCGTGCGAACCGGCGGTGCTCGGGGTCCAGTTGATGGTGACCTTGTTGCTCAGCAACGAGGGCGACACCGGGCTGCCCGTCAGCTCGACGCCATTGTCGGTGAACGACACCGAGGTCAGGCGGTCGACCTCGACGCTCGCGGTGAGCGTGTAGGAGCAGCCGACATTGTGGGTGGAGCCCGAGACCTCCAGATTGGACGGCCAGGCACCGGCCTGCGGAGCGACCAGGACGACGGTCCCGGCCACCGCGCCGAAGGTCGTCAATCCCATGCCGACCCGGCGAGCACGGGTTGTGTGTGCGTTCATGCAGTACTTCCCTTGGGTTGAGGCACCCGCCCAGGCGCGGCGAGTGTCGTGCGCGACGAAACGGCGCAGCCGCACATTAGCGAAACACGACCGCTTCAGATCGCGTTTTCGGAAAATTCGCCCCGGTCGGCGCCGGATTCCAGCAATCTGTCGGCGACGCGACATTCGCTCCCCTGGACGACCGCCGCCCGACACGCGATGCTGAATGGCATGACTCGGGCACCCGCGGTAGATCTGCACCGACCCAAGGTGGAGTACTTCAATATCGACGAGCTCACCAATATCGATCCCAAGGGTTTCGTGCGGCAGGTGGAGCGGTACCAGGTCGAGCCATGGGGGATGTACATGGCCCGCACCTCCGACCATCCCGAGTTCCACTACATCGAATCCTGGCTGCTGCCAACGGTGTCCATCCGCGCCACCGTGTTCCACTTCACCCCCGCGCACCGGCGCGACCAGGACTACTACATCGACATCGGCGAATTCGCGCAGGTGGGCCCGAAGCAGTGGAAGTCCGTCGACCACTACCTGGATCTGGTGGTACGCCAGGGCCGCGAGGTCGAGCTGCTCGACGTGGACGAGCTGCTCGCCGCGCATGCCGCCGGCTACGTCACCCTGTCCGAGGCTCAGCAGGCCATCGAGTCGGCGACCGCGACCATCGACGGAATCGCCGCGCACGGCCACAGTTTCGAGGACTGGCTGGCATCCGAGGGCATCACGCTGACCTGGATGTAGGCCCGAGACAGAGGGGCCGTCCGCACCGAGGGGTGCAGACGGCCCCTCTACCGTCGAGGCGGCGTCGGCGGCCGGGTCAGACGCCGAGGATCAGATTGACCGGGCGGCCCGGGTCGGCGTTCGCGTGCAGCCGCTCCCCCGCCGCAAGATCCACCCCCGATGCGGCGAGCAGCCCGTCCCCCGCGGCGACCGGCGGGAAACCGATGTCCGTCAGCCGATCCCGCAGGCCGTCCACGGCGGCGCCGTCGGCGACCGTGATCCGGATGTCGAGGACATCGGCGGCCGGTTTGCCCGCCACCGCGGTCGGCCCGACGTGTTCGATGCTTCGCGCGTCCGCGCCGCACGCCACGGCGAGCCGCGCGATCACCCGCCGGGCCTGCGCGGGCCACTCCGGATTCGCCTCCGCCACGGGCAGTTCCGGCCGAGCGGCGGGCGTGCGGGTGCGCAGGTTGCGTTCGAAGGGAACCAGGCGCTCGTCCCACAGCCGGTGCACCGCGGCATCGATGAGGCCGGTCGCGCCATTGTTGTCGAGCAGCACGTCGGCCACGGCCCGGCGCTGAGCGTCGGTGGCCTGGGCGGCGATGCGGGCGCGGGCATCGGCCTCGTCGATGCCGCGGAACTCCACCAGGCGGCGCAGCCGGGTCTCCTCGGCGGCGTCCACGATGACCACCAGGTTCATGAAGGGCGCGAGGCCGTTCTCGACCAGCAGCGGGATGTCCTGCACCACAATGCCGTCCGCGGGGGCGGCGGCGATGAGCTCGGCGGTGCGCCGGCCGACCAGCGGGTGGGTGATGCCGTTGAGGGTGGCGCGGGCCTCGTCCGAGGCGAAGGCCTTGGCGGCCAGAGCCGGTCGGTCGAGGCTGCCGTCGGCGGCGAGGATGTCCGCACCGAAGGCCGCGACCAGGGCCGCCAGCCCCTCGGTGCCGGGCGCGACCACCTCGCGGGCGATGACGTCACTGTCCACCAGTACGGCTCCGCGCTCGGTGAGAATGCGGGCCACGGTGGATTTGCCCGCTCCCATGCCTCCGGTGAGACCGATTCGCAACATTCGTTCAGTCTCGCATCAGCGCCGGTCATCGCGCCCATCAGGGTTACCCCCTCCGGGCTGCGGTTTCACCTGCAAGTGCAGTAGTTGGCCATTCCGTGACACCCGTGAGACCGTTTCGCAACTTTTTCGGCGAATACGGACCGTATGTCGGCAAGATTCCGACACGCCGGGGTGAATGTCGCGCAATATTCGGTGACGCACACTTTTGTTCGGCTATGGTTCGCCGCAGGCGATCTTAGGCCGGTAACACGCAAGAGAAGGAACATCAGTGGGCACCAAAAAACTCCAGACGGGTCGCCACCGTCTGGGCCTGGCGGGCACCGTGCATTGCATCGAGATCCCCGCCGTCGCAGCCGCTCTCGTCGAGCACCGTCGTTCCTGGCTGAGCACTCTGCTCAACCCGGCCCGGCACAGCGTCGCGGCCCAGCGGAAACGGTCGCCCGAGACTCGCGTCGCGCGGCGCTGGGTACCCGCCACCGCCGGCTGATCCGGCGCGGCCGGCCAATCCGCCGCCCGGGTTGATCCGCTCCCCCGAAACACGCAGTGGCCCGGTCCGATTCGGACCGAGCCACCCTTTTGCGTGCGTGTCACGTGATGCCGCTCAGCCGTGCACCCAGCGACACCGGAACTCCTACACGATTCCGCTGGGCCGCCGCCGTGTGCCGGGATCCTGCTTGGGCATGGAGTTCGGCGGCACCGGATAGGGCGTGCCGACGGTCGCGGTGCCCAGGGCGATATTCGGCCCGCACTGCGCCACAGCCGCATCGACCTTCCGATTCGCCGGGGCGAAGGCGGGTTTCGTGGCGTCCGGGGCCGAGGCGAAGTCGAAGGCCGAGGTCATATCGCCGGTCACGCTCCGCCGCCACGCCGTCAGGTTGGGCACGTCGACCCCGAAGCGGCGCTCGATCAGGCGCAGTTGCGAGGTGTGGTCGAAGGTCTCCGAGGCCACCAGGCCGCCGCGGCTGTAGGGCGAGATCACAAAGCACGGAACGCGATAGCCGAGGCCGATCGGACCGGTGATGCCCTCGAACTTCTTGTCCGTCGGCACCGTGACGAACTCACCCGGCGTGCCAGCGGGCGCGGTCGGTGGGGTGACGTGGTCGAAGAAGCCGCCGTTCTCGTCGTAGGACACGATGAGCGCGGTCTTCTCCCACACCGCCGGGTTGGAGGTCAGGATGTCGAGCACCTGCATGATGCCGACCGCACCGAAAGCCGGTGGCAGCGCAGGGTGTTCGCAGTTCAGCAGCGGCGGGATCACCCAGGAGACCGAGGGGAGCGTACCGGCGGCCACGTCGGCGGCGAAGTCCTTCGGGTACTCCGGGGCCTTACCGCGCCGCGCCAGTTCGGAATTCGGGTCGGCGGCCTGCTTGAAGCAGCCCATCATGCCGTCCAGCAGCACCGAGGACAGCGGGCCGATGTCGCGGTTGTTGTAGATCTTCCAGCTGACGCCGGCCTCGGAGAGGTTCTCCGGCATGGTGCGCCAGCTGTAGGCGTTCTGCGGAATCAGCGTCGGGGTCTCGAGCAGCGGTCCGCCGTTGAGGCCGTCCGGATCGATGGTCGCCGAGACCCAGTACAGGCGGTTGGGGTCGGTCGGGCCGAGCACCGAGCAGTGGTAGCTGTCACAGAGGGTGAAGGCATTGGCCAGGTCCCAATGCACCGGGATGTCGTCCTGGGTGTAGTAACCCATTGCGGCAGGGCCGTTTCCGGCGCCGACGGAGGCGATGGACATGGGCATCCAGCCATCGTTGCGGCCGTTGTTCCACGCCTTGTGCATGGCCGGCCAGCTGTGGTCGGGGTCATTGATGCATTCGCCGTCGAGGGTCGCGCCGCGGGTGGTGTCGAGGCGGAAGGGGTTGATGAAGCCGTCCGCGGTCGGGCCGACGCCGGGCGCGTACCCGTACTGGTTCCAGGCTGGGGACGGGTCGTCGAAGCCGCGCACGCCGGACATGGCGCCGAAGTAGTGGTCGAAGGACCGGTTCTCCTGCATGAGCAGCACGATGTGCTCGATGTCGCCGAGCCCGCCCATGCCGGCCGGATCCGCGGCGTAGGCCCGCTCGATGATCGGTCCGGCCAGTGCGGCGAGCGAGGCCGCACCGCCCGTGGCCATGGCTTTCGCCAGAAAGTCGCGCCTGTTGATTCCGGCGAACACGCCCATGCTCCGGTAGTGCCTTCCCGCTAGGAGTGAAAGGAATTGAACGCGGCGAACACACCCGGTCGCCCGTCCAGTTCGCATCCAACCTTCGAATGGTGACGGCTCAGCGAACCATTCGTAACCGTAGTGAGTCCAGTCGTGGATTCCTGACAGTGACTTGCACCTCATTGCCGGGTCGGCCTAAGCTGTCGGCCATACCTGAGAGTGACTTTCAGGTATCGACCGTGGGAGCCTCCATGACCAGTCCGGCGCTCGCCGACCCGCCCCGATTCCCGGACTCCGCACCGCGATTCGGCATCGTCGGACGCTGGGGCGAATTCATGGCCCGGCATTCCCGAATCGTGATCGGCGTGTGGCTGGTGCTGATCGTGGCGTGCGGCGCGGCGTATCCGGCCCTGCACGCGCGACTGGGCGCACCCGACTACAGCGTGCCGGGATCCGCGTCGGCCACCACCGAAGACCGCGTGGCACAACACTTCTCGCAGCTCGGCGCGGAGCAGGACCTGATCGTGCTGCATTCGGACCGATACACCGTGGACGACCCGCGCTTCCGGGCGGCCATCGAGCGCGTGCTGGGCGCGGCCCGCGGGGTGCCCGGCGTCGCGGGCGCGATCGGGCCGTTCGAAGGCGACGCGAGACAGCAGATCTCCGCCGACCGGCACACCGCGCTGGGCATCGCGGGGATCGACGGCGGCATGTCCGACCGGATCGACGTAGCCGCCCGCCTGCAGACCGCGCTGACCGCCGCCTCCGATGCGGAGGTGCGGGCCGGCCTGACCGGATACTCACCGGTCGAGGGCGAACTGATCCGGATGGAGACCGCCGACATCACCCGCGGCGAGGCCATCGGCCTGCCGATCGCGGCGGTCGTGCTGGTGCTGGCGCTCGGCGCGGCCGTCGCCGCCACCCTCCCCATCTCGGTCACCGCCGCCGGGATCGCGCTCGCCGTGGGCGTGCTGTTCGGGCTGGCCGGTCTGCTGACCTTCGACTCCTTCGTGCTGTCGGTGGCGACCATGATCGGCACCGGCACCGCCATCGACTACGCCATGTTCCTGGTGAGCCGATTCAACGAGGAACTGACCCGGCGCGGGGTGCGGGATCGCAAGGCTCGCCGGGAGATTCGGGCCGCCGTCGGCGCGACCTTCGATACCACGGGCCGCACCATCCTGGCCTCCGGGCTCATCGTCATGATCTCGCTGTGCTCGCTGACCGTGGTCGGCCTGCCCATGCTCGATGGTGTGGCGCTGGGGGTGGTGACCGCCGTGACGGGCACCCTGGCCGCCGCCTTCACGCTGCTGCCTGCCCTGCTGTCCGTACTCGGCCCGGCCGTCAATCGGGGTGCGCTGCCCGCGCGGTTGCGCCCGGCCGAGACCCGATCGACGGCGGCGTCGAGCGCCTGGGCGCGCTGGGCGCACCTGGTGATGGGCAGACCGGTGGTGTTCGGCGTGCTCGGAATGGCGCTGCTGGTCCTGGCGGCACTGCCGATCGCCGGCATCCGCTACGGCATCGACATGGGCCTGAACTCGCTGGGCGATCGGCCCACCGGGCAGGCGACTCGCCTGGTACAGAACGACTTCGGCCCGGGTCTGCTCTCCCCCATCCAGGTCGTCGCCGCCGGACCCGGTGACACCGCGCTGTCCGCCGACGGCCGCACCGAGGTGCTGCGCCTGGTGACCGATCTGGCCCGGGATCCCCGGGTGGCCACCGTGCTCCCCCAGCAGGCCGATGGCCGCTACCTGGCGACCATCGTCCCCAGGGACGCCTTCGACTCGACGACCGTCGGCACGCTCACCGCCGATATCCGTTCCCGCGCAGCGACTGTCGAGTCCGCCGAGGTCCTGGTGGGTGGAACGCCGGCGATGTTCACCGATGTGTCGCAGTTGATCTCACGTGGCTTCCCGTGGGTCATCGCCCTGGTCCTGACCGCCTCGCTGGTCTTCCTGACGGTAACCTTCCGCTCGATCGTGCTGGCGCTCAAGGCGATCCTGCTGAATCTGCTGGCCACCGGTGCGGCCCTGGGCATTACGGTCACCGTCTTCCAGCACGGTGTCGGCCAGGCCGTGCTGGGTTTCCACAGCGCCGGCTTCCTCCAGGTCTTCCTGCCCATGCTGGTCTTCGCCGTCCTGTTCGGATTGTCCATGGACTATGAGGTTTTCCTCATCCGGCGCATGAAGGAGGCCTGGGAGCGCACCCACGACAATGCCACCGCCGTCGCCGAGGGCCTGCAGCGCACCGCCCGGCCCATCACCGCGGCGGCCGCCATCATGGTCGCGGTGTTCGCCAGTTTCCTGAGCGCGGATGTCATGGAGCTGAAGGAGATCGGCTTCGCCCTGGCGGTCGCGGTCGCCATCGACGCGGTGATCGTCCGCCTGATCCTGGTCCCGGCCTGCATGCGGCTGCTGGGCCGCTGGAACTGGTGGCTGCCGGCTCCGCGCCGTCAGCGGAACATGGCCTCCAGCGCGACCACGATGGATTCGACGACGTCACGGTAGACGTCGCGCAGCCGCACGGCGAAACCCGTTCCGGCCCAATGATCCAGCGCCGCCATGGATCCCCAGATGGCGATCGCGGCGGCCAGCCGCATCTGCACGTCGTTGCGGTCGCGACCGGTACGGTCGGCGAGCAGGACCCGGAACTGGTCCTCGAGCTCCCGCATCTGCTGCGCCTGGCCGAGTTTCACCTCGGGAATGGTCCGGACATAGCCCATGCGCAGCCGCGTCCGGTACTCGACCTCATCGGTCACGATCTCGTCGATGAGGACGGGGATGAGCGGCCGCGCGGCCGCCAAAAGGTCGAGAGGAGACCGGGTTTCGCCGCCGCCGACCGTCCGCACGATTTCCAGGAGCTTCGGATCGGTCTCGTCGTAGAG
Source organism: Nocardia sp. NPDC004123 (assembly GCF_053603795.1). Lineage (NCBI taxonomy): Bacteria > Bacillati > Actinomycetota > Actinomycetes > Mycobacteriales > Nocardiaceae > Nocardia > Nocardia sp. NPDC004123. The sequence continues at coordinate 82,073 of NZ_JBSGGG010000033.1, read as the reverse complement.
GACCAGATTCTCCTTGGTCCCGAAATAGCGGTAGATCGAACTCGGTGACACCCCGGCGGCACCCGCCACCCGCTCGACGGTGACCTCCCGATAGCCGTGCTCGTCGAACAGCTCCAGCGCTACCCGCTGGATACGGCCCATGGCCTCGATCTTGCGGCGCTCCCACAGCGATGGGCTCGACTCGACGGTGGATTCGGACATGTCACTTCCGAGAATAGCGAAGGTCCCCGAGCCATCGGCTCGGGGACCTTCGACTATCGCTTATCGCGTGTCAGCGAATCAGGCGTTGCCCGACAGCTTCTCACGCAGCGCAGCCAGCTGGGCGTCGCTCGCGAGCGAGCCACCGGCCGGCTCGGAGGACGAAGCCGCAGCCTGCGAACCCGACTCCGAGGAGTAGTTCGACGGACCACCGTTGGCAGCCTCGGCGGCGGCGTCGGCGGCCATCTTCTCCATCTGAGCAGTGTGCATCTTGTGGCGACGCTCGGCCTCGGCGTACCGGGTCTCCCACTCCTCACGCTGCTTCTCGAAGCCCTCGAGCCATTCGTTGGTCTCGGAGTCGAAGCCCTCGGGGAAGATGTAGTTGCCCTGGTCGTCGTAGCTGTCGGCCATGCCGTACTTCGACGGGTCGAACTCGGCGGTGTAGTCCTCGTTGGCCTGCTTCAGCGACAGCGAGATCCGGCGACGCTCGAGGTCGATGTCGATGACCTTGACCATGGCGTCGTCGCCGACGGCCACAACCTGGTCCGGGACCTCGACGTGGCGCTCGGCCAGCTCGGAGATGTGCACCAGGCCCTCGATGCCCTCTTCGACGCGCACGAACGCACCGAACGGAACCAGCTTGGTGACCTTGCCCGGCACGATCTGGCCGATCGCGTGGGTGCGGGCGAACTGACGCCACGGGTCTTCCTGGGTCGCCTTGAGCGACAGGGAGACACGCTCGCGGTCCAGGTCGACGTCGAGAACCTCGACGGTGACCTCGTTGCCGACCTCGACAACCTCGGACGGGTGGTCGATGTGCTTCCAGGACAGCTCGGAGACGTGCACCAGACCGTCCACGCCACCCAGGTCCACGAAGGCACCGAAGTTGACGATGGAGGAGACCACACCCTTGCGGACCTGGCCCTTCTGCAGCTGGTGCAGGAACTCGCTGCGGACCTCGGACTGGGTCTGCTCGAGCCAGGCGCGACGCGACAGGACCACGTTGTTGCGGTTCTTGTCGAGCTCGATGATCTTGGCCTCGATCTCCTTGCCGACGTACGGCTGGAGGTCGCGCACACGACGCATCTCGACCAGCGATGCCGGGAGGAAGCCGCGCAGACCGATGTCCAGGATCAGGCCGCCCTTGACGACCTCGATGACGGTGCCCTTGACGGCCTCGTCCTTCTCCTTGAGCTCCTCGATCGTGCCCCAGGCCCGCTCGTACTGAGCGCGCTTCTTCGACAGGATCAGGCGGCCTTCCTTGTCCTCCTTGGTGAGAACGAGGGCCTCGACCTCATCGCCCACGGAAACGACCTCGGCCGGGTCGACATCGTGCTTGATGGACAGTTCGCGAGACGGGATCACGCCTTCGGTCTTGTAACCGATGTCGAGAAGGACCTCATCGCGATCGACCTTGACGATGGTTCCTTCGACGATGTCGCCATCGTTGAAGTACTTGATGGTCTTGTCGATGGCGGCGAGGAAGTCCTCGGCAGTGCCGATGTCGTTGACGGCAACCTGCGGCGAGGTGACAGTGGTGGGCATGTGTTGGGAGGCTCCGGACGGATTGTGGTCGGTAGTGGACATGTGGACTTTCGGTATTGCTGCGAACAGCAGGCGTTGGAACTAACGTTGGTCATGCACAGCACACCGCTGCGACGCTGCACAACGCTGCCCTGAAAAGCATGCGGACCCACAGCACGATTGTCTGCTCTACGCGGTCTCGAGAAACCGGGTACAGAAGACACTCGCGGAAAACAGCGTACGCGACGGGTGTTGTACCAAGCAAACATGGGTCCCGGCGCGCGGGTCGATAGGGTGAGCCCATGTCCGAAGATCACTCCGTCACCACCGACGATGCCCGGCACGCCGAAGCCAACACCCTCCTCGGGACGGTGGGAGTGACCCGGACCAAGGTCGGCTCGCAGTCCAGTCAGCGCGCCAGCCGCAAGTGGTGGGACGCCGACGCCGCGGCCTACCACGAGACCCACGCCGACTTCCTCGGCGTGGACTCCCCCGCCGGCGAATTCGTGTGGTGCCCGGAGGGATTGCACGAGGGTGACTGGCATCTGCTGGGGGACATCGCCGGCAAGCGGATCCTGGAGATCGGCTGCGGCTCGGCCCCCTGCTCGCGCTGGCTCGCCTCGCACGGCGCGCACCCGGTCGGGCTGGACATCTCCCGCGCCATGCTCGACCGCGGTCTCGCCGCCATGGCCGCGGGCGGCCCCCGCGTCCCGCTCATCCAGGCGGGCGCCGAGGAATTGCCCTTCGCCGACGAGTCCTTCGATCTGGCCTGCTCCGCTTTCGGCGCGGTGCCCTTCGTCGCGGACTCCGCTCAGGTGATGCGGGAGGTCCACCGTGTCCTCGAACCCGGTGGCCGCTGGGTCTTCTCGGTGAACCACCCCATGCGCTGGATCTTCCCCGACGACCCGGGCCCCGAGGGCCTGCGCGCCACCATCCCCTATTTCGACCGCACCCCGTACGTCGAACTCGGCTCCGACGGCGAACCCACCTACGTCGAACACCACCGCACCATCGGCGACCGCGTCCGCGAAATCGTCGCCGCCGGTCTGATCCTCACCGACATCATCGAACCCGACTGGCCCGAGTGGCTCGACCGCGAGTGGGGCCAGTGGAGCCCCCTCCGGGGCGAGATCTTCCCCGGCACAGCCATTTTCGTCACCGAGAAGCCGCGCTGACGGCCGGAGCGGGACCGAGCTGCGGCGGGCGCAGCCGGTCCCGCTCGGCGGGGGCTATCCGATCGACGGTTCGAACGTGGTGTCGTGACTATTTCGGTTCGCGCCCAACCTGTTTCAGGGCCAGGCGCAGCGCGAATTCGATTTGGGCGTTGATGCTGCGGAGATCGTCGGCGGCCCACTTGGCGATGGCTTCGTGGACCGCCGGATCGAGCCGGAGCAGCACCTTTTTCGGCTCGCGCTTGACCATCAGGAGTAGAGGGTTCCGGCGTTGACGACGGGTGCGGCGGAGCGGTCGCCGCACAGGACCACCAGCAGGTTGGACACCATTGCCGCCTTGCGCTCCTCATCGAGTTCGACCACGCCCTGGTCGGCCAGTCGGTCCAGGGCCATGCCGACCATACCGACCGCGCCCTCGACGATGCGGCTGCGGGCGGCGACCACCTGGGCGGCCTGCTGGCGAACCAGCATGGCCTGGGCGATCTCCGGCGCGTAGGCGAGGTGGGTGATGCGGGCCTCGATGATCTCGATGCCGGCCAGTTCGGTGCGGGCGCGCAGTTCGGTGGTGAGCTCGCCGGCCACCTCGGACCCGTCCCGCAGGCTGGCGGTGTTCGCGTCGTCGGACTGGTAGGGGTGGGTGGTGGCCAGGTGCCGGACCGCGGTCTCGGACTGGGTGCGGACGAAGTCCTCGTAGTCGTCGACGGCGAAGGCGGCCTTGTAGCTGTCGACCACCTGGTACACGACCACGGCCGCGATCTCGACCGGGTTGCCGTCCAGATCATTGACCTTCAGCTTCTGGGTCTCGAAGTTCCGGACCCGCAGCGAGATGCCGCGGCGGCTGGACAGCGGGGTGACCCAGTGGAAACCGGATTCGCTGACCGAGCCGATGTACTGGCCGAAGAACTGGATCACCTTGGCCTGGTTGGGATTCACCACGATGAACCCGCTCGCCGCCAGCACCGCGGCCAGCAGCGTGACGGCCAGCGCCACACCCAGGACGGCCGACGAACCGCCATCGCCGCCCCGGGTATTCAGCGTGTGCGCCTCGACGGCGATCGCGATGATCAGCAGTATCAGGACCCCCAGCATGAGGAATCCGTTCAGCCGGAAGGCTCGACGCAACTCCATGACACTCTCCTAGTATCGAAGTGATATCACGACGATAGCGCGCAAGGGAGCCGGAACCAAGCCCGGAAACACGGCTCGCCCCGCCACGGACGGGTGTGACGGGGCGAGCACGCGCGGATCCGACGCGGTCAGCGCGGACGGATATTGCGGTTGTTGCGGAACAGGTTTGCCGGGTCGTACTTCGCCTTCAGACCCGACAGCCGGTCGTAGGTGGCGGCGCTGTATCCCGCCCGGGTCTGGTCCTCATCGGCCTGATCGCCGCCGCCGTAGAGGAAGTTCAGGTTCTGGCCGAGAGTCCAGGGCTGCAGGGTCTTCAGCACGAGCGACAGCCGGTCGTCGATCTGGTCCGCGTTGTCCGGGTTCGGCATTGTCAGAATGCGGGCGATGTACTCGGCGTCGCGGTGGTCCATGGCGATGCCGTTCGGCCCTGGGCGGCCCAGCGCGCCGCCCAGATGGCGCAGACCGGCGATCACCGGCACCGGCGACTCGGGGCCGGTGGCCTCCAGGAAGGCGTCGGTGGCGTCGGCGGGCAGGTCGGACAGCAGCGCGTTGGTGGCCAGGTAGGGGTGCGGGTGTTCCGGATCCCGGTAGATGGCATGGCTTTCGGTGTACGGCATGGCCCGCAGGTCGTCGGCCATCCGCGCGCCGACCGCGCGCAGCGGGGCGACCAGGCGCTCACCCTCTTCGGCGGAACCGGTGAACGCGATATTGATGGTCGCGACGTACCGGCCGCGCAGGTGCGGCGGGAATGCCGGAATGTCGGGGAAGGCCATCATGGTGATGGCCGAGGTCATCTGCTCGGGCACGTCCCGGGTCCACAGTCGCCACGCTTCCAGCGCGGGTCCGACCAGCGGGGTGTCGAATTGCAGCTGGCCGCCGTACACCGTGGTGATCGGCAGCAGCGCCAGCTCCAGTGCGGTGACCACCCCGAAGTTGCCGCCGGTGCCGAGCACCGCGCCGAACAGCTCGTCGCCGGGCTCCAGCCGGCGCAGCCGGCCGTCGGCGGTGACGATCTCGATGCCGCGCACATGCTCTGCGGCATAACCGAATTCGCGGGCCAGGATGCCGATGCCGCCACCGAGGGTATAGCCGACCACGCCGACCGAGAGCGACGAGCCGTTCAGCGGCGCGAGACCGTGCGCGGCGGCCGCCTCGATCAGGGCTCCGGCCTGGACGCCCGCCGCCACCCGGGCGGTCCGGGCGTCGGCGTCGATGCGGATGTCGGTCATGCGGCGGGTGGTGATGAGCACGCCGCCGTCCGTGGCGACCGAGAGACCGTGGCCGGTGTTCTGCACGGCGACCGGAAGGCCGTGGCGCGCTGCGTATTCCACGGCGGCGCGGACGTCCTCGGCGTGTGCCGCGCCCACGACCACGGCGGGACGGTGGGTGTAAGCGGTTTGGAATCCGGCGATCTCGGCGTCGTAGCCGGTGTCGCCGGGCTGGAAGACCGGGCCGGTGGTGGCGGGCAGTTCGGTGATCGCTGTCTTCGTCATGGCACCAACTCTGCTCGGCTCCGATCAAGAACTCCAACAGATAGTTTTTCTCGTTGCTAGAATCAACAGTTATGGAACTGCGCCAGCTGCGGTACTTCGTGACGGTGGCCGAGGAGGCCAACTTCACCCGGGCGGCCGCCCGGCTGCACCTGGCGCAGCCGGGGCTCAGCGCGCAGATCCGGCAGCTGGAACGCGAACTGGGACAACCACTTCTGGACCGTTCCAGCCGCTCGGTCACGCTCACCCCGGCCGGCGCGGCGGTGCTGCCGCTGGCCCGGGCGGCCCTGGATCAGGTCGAGCGCATCACCCACACGGTGGACGAATTCACCGGGCTGCTGCGGGGGCACGTGCGGGTCGGGCTGATCTCCGGCGCGGCCGGCGAGGAGATCGACATCGCCCAGGTGCTGGCCGACTTCCATCGCGACCATCCGCAGATCGTCATCTCCCTGACCGAGGACACCTCCGAATCCATGCACGCAGCGGTCCGCCGCGGTGACCTGGATATCGGGGTACTCAGCGTTTCCGGCGACCTGGATCCGGGCATCGGCACCGAAACCGTCTACGACAGCGCCATTGTCGCGGCGGTGGCGGCCGGGGCCGAGGGCTTCGGCGAACGAATCACGCTGGCCGAGCTGTGCACCCATCCCCTGATTTGCCTGCCGAGCGGCACCGGCCTGCGCGGGCTGCTCGAAAATGCCTGCGCTGCAGCAGATCTCGTCCCCAATGTGGCCTTCGAGGCCGCCGCTCCCCCACTGCTCATCCGGCTGGCCGCGCACGAGCTGGGCGTGGCCGTCATCCCGCGCGTCCCCGCCGACGAGGCGGCCCAATCGGGGGTGCGCACCCTGGAGATCGATCCGGAGATGCGGGGCCGTTTGGTCCTGGCCTGGAGTACCGAACGGCCACTGAGCCCGGCCGCGAAAGTCCTGCTCGGACAGCTCCGCATCGCGTTGGCGCGCTGGAAGGATCCGGCGCCGATGCCCGCCAAGCCATAGCGGTTCGTCACGCCCCGGCCGCGAACAGCGCCCGCAGGCCGCCGTCCCGGATCGCCTGGACACCGACCAGCACCAGCAGCACCACACCGGTCACGATGTGCTCGACGGCATCGCTGCGGTGATTCGGGAAGCTGAGCATCAGCACGCTGTGCGCGAACAGCGCCCAGACGCCGACCACGAATCCGCCTCCGATAGCGGCGATCACGCAATACCAGGCGGCCCAGCGCTTGCGCAGCGCGGCCACCAGCGCGGGCGTGAACAGCAGCAGTCCCGCGAGCCCGTGCCAGCCGTTGTAGTCCATGCCGAGCACGGGTGTGGCCGGGGCGTGCTCGCCCATGGCGAAGCTGGGTTCGGCGACCCAGCCCGCGATCGCCCAGACGATGTGGACGGCTCCGACCGCGAGGACCGCCCATTGCAGGAAGCTCCACCGCGTCGATTCGACCGGATGCTCCGCTACCGCCGTGAACCCCATGTCGCTGCCTCCCACAGTGCGACCGAATGCCTACTACACAATGTAGTTTAGTTTTGCGGCCACCGTAAGGCCCATCACATAGTTACCTAAACTTCCCCATTGCGGACATCGATAGGGATGTTTAAGGTAGTTTTCGTGACAGATCGTCTGTACTCCGTCGACGAGGTAGCCGAGCGTCTCGGCCTGCACGTCCGCACCGTCCGCGGCTACGTGCGCGACGGGAAGCTACCCGCCACCCGTATCGGCAAGCAGTACCGCATCGCCGCCACCGATCTGGCGGCCTTCACGGGCCTGCCCGAGCCCGGCAGCCCGCGCGAATCGGTTGCCCGGCACCGGCATTCGGAAGCGTCGACCATCATCGAGGTCGACGCCGTGGATCCCGGCACCGCCGACCGGGTCAGCACCCTGCTGACCGGCGCGGCGGCGACCCGGGGACCGGACGGGCAGCCCCTGCGGATCCAGACCTTCCACGACCGCGAACGCGCCCGCCTGAAGGTCATTCTCGTCGGCGGCCTGGGCGATACCGCCCGGCTGCTCGAATACATGGAAGGAGTCCTCGCGTCGTGAACGCGATCTACAAATCCGAGGCCGGCCGCGCCGCCATCCAGGCCCGCTACCGGGATGTCCTGCGGCAGTGGCCGGTTCCCGCCGAGCAGCTGCACCTGGCGACCCGCGAGGGCGACACCTTCGTGCTCGCGTCCGGCCCGCAGGACGCCCCGCCGGTGATCCTGCTGCACGGCTCCGGCTCCAACAATTCCGCCTGGCGCGGCGATATCGCCTCCTGGACACGGGATTTCCGGGTCTACACGGTCGACCTGCCCGGCGAACCCGGTGGCAGCACCGAATCGCGCCCGGCTCTCGGCTCCGAGACGCTCGCCCAGTGGCTCGACGATGTCCTTGCGGGCCTTCAGCTTTCGTCCGCGAGCTTCGTCGGCATGTCCCTGGGCGGCTGGATCGCGCTGGACTACGCCGTCCGCCGGCCCGACCGCGTCACGAAGCTGGCCCTGCTGTGCCCCGGCGGCATCGGCAAGCAGCGCTTCGGCTGGATCTTCAAGAACCTGGTCGACCACCTGTTCAGCAATCACGACCTGCGCCGCTCCGCGGCCATTGTCACCGGCCTGAACCTGACCGACCACGCGGAGATCCTGGACGATGTGACCCTCACGTTCACGCACTTCACTCCGCGCACGGGCAAGCTGCCGATCTTCACCGACGACCAGCTGCGTAGCCTCACGATGCCGGTCCTGGTGATCGTCGGCGAAGACGACGTCATGTTCAAGTCCGCCGACACCGCGCGCCGCGCAACGCAATCCATCCCGGATGCGACCACCCTGGTCCTCCCCGGCGTCGGCCACGCCATCCTCGGCCAGACCGCCCCCATCGAGGAGTTCCTCCGGAAATAGCACGATCAGGGAGCTGTCACCGCGGGGAATTCGGGTGAATTCCGCCGGGGACAGCTCCCTGATCGTGTTGTGCGCCTACAGAATGCGCGACAGGAAGGCCTTGGTCCGGTCGTGCTGGGGGTTGGCGAGCACCTCGCGCGGGTTGCCCGCCTCGACGACGACACCGCCGTCCATGAAGACCAGCTGATCGGCCACCTCACGGGCGAAGCCCATTTCGTGGGTCACCACGATCATGGTCATGCCGGATGCCGCGAGTTCTCGCATGACGCCGAGGACCTCGCCCACGAGCTCAGGGTCCAGCGCCGAGGTGGGCTCGTCGAAGAGCATGAGCTTGGGGTCCATGGCCAGGGCCCGCGCGATGGCCACGCGCTGCTGCTGACCGCCGGAGAGCTGGGCGGGGTAGGCATCGGCCTTGTCCGCCAACCCGACTCGGTCCAGCAGCTCCCGGGCCCGGGCGACCGCGGCGGGGCGCTTGAGCTTCTTGACCTGGGTCGGCGCCTCGATGATGTTCTCCAGCGCCGTGCGGTGCGGGAACAGGTTGAAGTGCTGGAAGACCATGCCGATGTCGCGGCGCTGCTTGGCGGCATCGCGCGGGTGCAGCTCGTAGAGCTTGCCGGCCTTCTCGCGGTAGCCGACCAGATCGCCGTCCACATAGAGCCGTCCGGCATTGATCTGCTCGAGATGGTTGATGCAGCGCAGGAAGGTGGACTTGCCGGAACCGGACGGACCGATCAGGCAGAGCACTTCGCCGCGCTTCACCTCCAGCGTGATGCCCTTGAGCACCTTCAATGCGCCGAAGTTCTTGGCGACCCGGTCGGCGCGCACCATGGGCACGCCCGAAGGCGGCAGCGCGTCTTCGACGAGCGGAATCGGATCCTTGGAGAACGACATCGAGTCCTCGGACATATCAGCGTTCACCTATCCCGTTCCGCCGGCGACTTGCGCCTGAGCCAAGGCGCGCAACTGCTTTGCCGTCAACTGCCGCGACGAACCCCGCGAGTAGTACCGCTCCAGGTAGTACTGGCCGATCATGAGCACGCTCGTGATGAGCAGGTACCAGGTGGCGGCCACCAGCAGCAGCGGAATCGGCTGGAAGTTGATGCTGTAGATGTCGCGGGCCCGGCCGTAGAGGTCGGTGGTGAGCGGGATGGCCGTCACCAGCGAGGTGGTCTTCAGCATGGAGATCAGCTCGTTGCCGGTGGGCGGGATGATCACCCGCATGGCCTGCGGCAGCACCGTGCGGGTCATGGTCTGCGACCACGACATGCCCAGCGCCACCGACGCCTCGCGCTGCCCCTCGCCCACGGAATTGATCCCGGCGCGCACGATCTCGGCCATGTAGGCCGCCTCGTTGAGACCCAGGCCGATCATGGCGAAGAAGAACGGCGCGGACCAGTGCTGCACATCGAAGTGCGTCAGCGACGGCCCGAACGGCACGCCCACGGTCACGGTCTTGTACAGCGAGGGGAACAGACCCCAGAACACCAGCTGCACATAGACCGGGGTACCGCGGAAGATCCACAGGTACGCCCACGCCACCGAGCGCAGCACCGGATTGGGCGACAACCGCATGACCGCCAGCAACACACCCAGCACCACGCCGATCACCATGGCCAGCACGGTCAGTTCCAGAGTGACCAACGCACCCTTGGCGATTCGCTTGTCACCCAGGTACTTGAAGTAGGTGTCCCAGTGGTACGCCTCGTTGGTCTTGGCGCCCCAGACGAACAGGGCCAGGGCAATCAGAATGATCGCGGCGGCGATCCACCGGCCCGGCCGTCGCAGCGGAATCGCTTTGATCGGCTCGGGCTCGGTGCTCGCGACCGCCGACGCAGCCGAGGCTGCGGAATTGGTCTCGTCCTGCGACATAATTCTTTAGCTCGTCGCCCCGTTGATGCCCGACTTGGTGATCGCGCCCTCCTGGACACCCCAGTTCTCGGCGATCTTCTTGTACTGCCCGTTGTCCATCAGGTACTGCACGGCTTCCTGCAGCACCGGCGCGAGCGGCGAGCTCTTCTTGACCGGCCAGCCGTAGGGCGCGGAGTCGAAGATCTTGCCGGCCGCCTCGATCTTGTCGCTGGCCTGCTTGATGGCGTACGCGGTCACCGGGGAGTCGGCGGACATGGCGTCGACCTGACCCTGCACCAGCGCGTTGGCGGCGGCGGACTGCTCGTCGTAGGCGACCTTCTGGATCTCCGGCTTGCCCGCGTCGGTGCAGGCCTTGGACTTGGCCGGGATCTCGTCGGTGTCCTGAACGGTGGTGCGCTGCACCGCGACTCGCTTGCCGCAGGCATTGTTCGGGTCGACCGGCTTGCCCTTCTGCTGGGCCCACTGGCTGCCCGCGGAGAAGTAGTCGACGAAGTCGGCGGTGGCCTCGCGCTCCTTGTTGTCGGTGAAGGAGGACATGCCGAGATTGAAGGTGCCCGCCTCGATGGAGGGGATGATCTTCTCGAAGTCGGCTTCCTTGTAGTCGGCCGACAGGCCCAGCACCTTGGCGACCGCGTCCATCAGATCGACGTCGAAGCCGACGATCTTGCCGCTGCTCGGATCCCGGTACTCGTTGGGCTGATAAGGCACGTTCACACCGACGATCAGCTTGCCGGAGGACTTGATGTCGGCGGGCACCTTGGCGGCGATGGTGTCGACCTTGGTCACATCGACCTTGGCCACAGCGGGGCCGCTGGACTCGGAATTGCTGGTACACGCGGTCAGCGCGAGAGCGCCGCCGGCAACGACGACAGCGGCCCGCAGGACACGCCCGCGAAGAGAGTTACGAACAGACACAGCAGTCCTCCACAGTTCGGGTGCGCGACATCCGGGTGTCGCCCGCCGTTTGAAATGTAAGCGAGTGACACCGTCCGTGTCGGTCGGTAACCGAACATTAATCGGCGACACGCCATCGCGTGGCCGAACACGCCCGGTCCCGGAAGTGCGCGCTCACCAGCGGTGCAGCCGGGCGCGCACCTGCTCGGTGAATTCGGAGGTAGAGGCTAGCCCACCCAAATCGGACGTCGCAACACCGGCCCGCAACGTATCCGCAACCGCGTGTTCCATCCGGTCGCCCACTCGCCGCAGGGCGCTGTAGCGCGGGGTCCGGCTCATCCAGCGCAACATGCCCGCGGCGGAGTTGAACAGCGCCACCGGATTCGCGCGATTGTGCCCGGCCAGCGTGGGGGCCGCGCCGTGCACGGCCTGCGCCATGATCTGCGTGTCCGAACAGTTCACCGACGCCGCCATGCCGAGCGAACCGCTCAGCTCCCCCGCCAGATCGGAAAGGATGTCGCCGAAGAGGTTTTCGGTGACGATCACGTCGTAGTCCTGGGGCGCGCGGACCAGATGCGCGGCCGCCGCGTCGACGTGCTCGTCGCCCACCTCGATGTCGGGATACTGCGCAGCCACCTCGTAGCAGACGTCGCGGAACATGCCCATGGTCATGGGCAGCACGTTCGCCTTGTGCACGATGGTCACCTTCTTCGAGCGCTCACCCGCGATCTCGAAACTCAGATGCGCGATGCGTTCGATCGCCGGGCGGGTGAACACGCCGACGGCCAGCGCCACGTCCGGCGACGGCTGGAATTCGCCGGAGCCCGCGGCCATATTGCGGTCGGCGTAGAGGCCCTCGGTGTTCTCGCGCAGGATCAGCAGATCCATGTCCGGGGCGACCGAGCGCACGCCCTCGAGGGTGCGGGCCGGGCGGATATTGGCGTAGAGCCCGAAGCGTTTGCGCACCGCCCCTGCCGGCGGCAGGCCCGTGCGGTGCTCGGGCGCGTAGGAGGCGCTGTCGTGCGGGCCCATGATCCAGGCGTCCAGTCCGGCCAGCCCGTCGAGGGTCTGCTCGGGTACCGGGTTGCCGTACTGCTCGATCGCCGCGTGTCCCAGCGGCAGCGTCACCCATTCCACCGGCGGCAGACCCGTGGCCTGGAAGGCGTCGTCGACCACATCCCGGGTGGCGCGCACGATTTCCGGACCGATGCCGTCGCCCTCCAACAGGCCCAGGCGTACTCGAGTGTCGCTGTCGCTCATGGGAGCCATCCTCGCGCAACCCCCGCGGCGGCGGCGCTCCGGCACACGGCCGCGCGTGTTTCGAGATCTCGGCGTAGGTTCGGGACACCATGGTGCAATCGGTGGAGCTGGTGCTCGACGTGACGGCCGAGGCCGAGGTGCGGCGGCAGTGGGCGCTGCTGCGCGAAATCGGATTGCACGCGCCCGGGCCCGAGCACCGGCCGCACATCACCCTCGCGGTCGCCTCCGAGATCTGGCCGCGACTCGATAAAGTCTTGGCGCGCCAGGAGTTTCGGCCCTTTCCGATCCGGCTGGGCGGACTGCTGGTGTTCGGCGCACGCACGCCCATTCTGGTCCGGGCCGTGGTGCCCTCCGCAGCACTGATCGCCCTGCAGCACAGGCTGTTCCGCGTCATCGAGGAGTGCCCGGGCATTCCCGCCAACGTGCGCCCGGACATCTGGACGCCGCACGTCACGCTCGCGCGGCGGCTGCGGCCGGGACAACTCGAGGCGGCGCTCGACGCGGTGGCCTGGGACAAGGACTTCCGGGCTACCGTAGAGGGCATCCGTCGATGGGACGGTGACCGGCGTGACGAGTGGCCCGTTTCCGGGACCGAACGACTCTGAACGACCGACCGGCCGATCAGCCAGGGAAGATAACCAGCGGGCCCCGTGTTGGACCGGGGGACATCGATACGAGAGGAAACCATGGCCACCCAGACCCTGACCGAGCAGAACTTCGACGAGGTAGTCACCGGCAACGACGTCGTTCTCGTCGACTTCTGGGCATCGTGGTGCGGCCCGTGCCGCAGCTTCGCCCCGACCTTCGAGAAGTCGTCGGAGACGCACCCCGACGTGGTGCACGGCAAGGTGGACACCGAAGACCAGCAGGGCCTGGCCGCCGCCGCCAATATCCGCTCGATCCCGACCATCATGGCCTTCCGCGAGGGCGTGCTCGTCTTCGCCCAGCCCGGCGCGCTGCCCCCGGCCGCCCTCGAGGACCTGGTCACCCAGGTGAAGGCCCTCGACATGGACGAGGTCCGCAAGCAGATCGCCGAGCAAGAGTCGAAGTAGGCCGCGCTCCCCGCGAACTCAGCGCCGCAACCCCGGAAGGAGTTGCGGCGCTTGGCTTTTCAGCCGCCATCTCACGGCTTTCAGCAGACATCTCACGCAACCCGGCCCCGCTGCCTCAGCAGCGGGGCCGGATTCCCGCGTCGCTCAGAAGTGCGAACCGAGCCGGTTGATGCCGGCGATCATGGCGCGGATGGTGGATTCGGCCGGATCGTCGGCGAGGGCGGCGCCCCAGCCGCGGCGGCCGTTGAACTCGCACTGGATGAAGGTGGCCATGCCGTCCGCGGTGCGGCGCTGGTGGAACGCGAGGATCTCCACCGGGTAGCCCTCGTCGTAGAGGGCCGAGGTCAGCGCCGCCACCGGGCTGCCCGTCGCCACGACGGTGCGCAGGTGATCGGCGATCTCCAGGGTGGCCGTGCCGGCGCGGTGGCCGATCGGAGTCCAGTCGCTGAGCTTGACCGGGCCCGTCGGGGCGCAGTACCGGTCGTGGAACTCGGCGGGGGTCAGGCCGATGCACTCGGTCCGCAGACTCGCGGGGGCAGCGGCGATGAACGCGGCGGTATCAATGGTGATGGTCATTGAACTAGGTCTTCCCGACTTCTTCCGAAGAAAGTGACAGAGGGGACCAGCAAGAAAAGTTCATTCGGCCGCAGCGAGGGGCCGGTCCGAATCAGACCCCGCTACGGCGGAGAACTACGAGTACGCGCGCGCCAGCCACACTCGCGGTGAGCGAAGTGAGCGCGGCGCGGTCGCGGTCGGCGACTTCGAGCGCTGCGCTGCGGCTGTAGGCGGGATTCGGCACGGAGTCGAGCATAGGGGGACACCCTCGCAATGGCAACCATATTCGCAATCGACCCATGAGTAACTTCGCCGCAGGTCACCGGATATGCGACGGGCACCACACCGGCCGAGAAAGAGTGCGAGCAAACACCATGGGGCCCGCAGACATCCGATACGTGAACATGCCCAGCTCACGGCCGGTCCGCCTCCCCGAAACTTCAGCGGACGGCAGTGTGCGGTCGGAGTCACACACCCGTGCCCTGCGGTCAGTCGGGTACCCGAATTTCGGACGTACCCGGCGAGTTACCCATGGCGCAGCGAAATCAGTTGCTACGCGCCGAACGCCTCGACAGCGCCGGCCGCGCTTGCCTCCTAGTGCGCGGCCGAATCCCAGCTGCGGCCCACGCCCACCGAGACCTCGAGCGGCACCGAGAGTTCGATGGCATTGGACATGTGCTCGCGCGCAAGCGATTCCAGTTGCTCGCGCTCGCCGGGAGCGACCTCGAAGACGAGTTCGTCGTGAATCTGCAAGAGCATCCGGGACTTCAGCCCGGCCGCCCGGATCGCCTGCTGGGTGTCGATCATGGCGACCTTGATGATGTCGGCCGCCGTGCCCTGGATGGGGGCGTTGAGGGCCATCCGCTCGGCGGCCTCGCGACGCTGCCGGTTGCTGGAATCCAGATCCGGCAGATAGCGGCGGCGGCCGAAGAGGGTCTCGGTGTAGCCGGTCTTGCGGGCCTGCTCGACGGCGTCGCGCAGATAGTCGCGGATGGCGCCGAAACGGTTGAAGTAGATGTCCATCTGGACCTTGGCCTCGTCGGCGCTGATCTTCAACTGCTGGGACAGACCGTAGGCGGACAGGCCGTAGGCCAGGCCGTACGACATCGCCTTGATGCGGCGGCGCAGTTCCGGATCCACGTCGGAGATGGGGATGTCGAAGGCCTTGGAGGCGACGAAGTTGTGCAGGTCCTCGCCGGAGTTGAAGGCCTCGATCAGGCCCTCGTCCTTGGAGAGGTGGGCCATGATCCGCATTTCGATCTGGCTGTAGTCGGCGGTCATCAGCGACTCGTAGGCGGTGACACCGTCGGAGCCCGCCCCGGTGCCCACCACGAAGGTGTCGCGGATGCGGCGGCCCATATCGGTGCGGATCGGGATGTTCTGCAGGTTGGGCTCGGTCGAGGAGAGCCGGCCCGTGGCCGCGACCGTCTGATTGAAGGTGGTGTGGATGCGGCCGTCGTCGGCGACCGATTTGAGCAGCCCGTCCACGGTCACCTTCAGCCGGGTGGCGTCGCGGTGCTCGAGCAGGTGCTGCAGGAACGGGTGCTGGGTCTTCTCGTAGAGGCCCTCGAGCGCGTCGGCGTCGGTGGTGTAGCCGGTCTTGGTGCGCTTGGTCTTCGGCATGTCGAGCTCGTCGAACAGCACCACCTGCAGCTGCTTGGGCGAGCCCAGGTTGATCTGCCTGCCGATTTCACCGTAGGCGGCGTTCGCGGCGTCGGCGACGCGGTCGGCGAAGTCTCGCTGCAGCTCTTCCAGCTGGGCCGTATCGACGGCGATGCCCGCGGCCTCCAGATCGGCCAGCACGCTCAGCAGCGGGAGTTCCATATCGCGCAGCAGGGCGGTGGACTCGATGCGCTCGAGTTCGGTGTCGAACGCGTCGGCGAGGTCGGAAACCGCACGGGCGCGCAGCATCTGGGCATTGGCGACCTCGGCGTCGACCTGCTCCTCGTCGTCGAGCAGCGACAGCTGGCTCTCGCCCACATTGTCGACGCGCAACTCCCGGCTCAGGTAGCGCAGCGACAGGTCCTCCAGGTTGAAGGTGCGCTGGCCGGGCAGGATCAGGTAGGCGGCCAGCGCGGTGTCGCTGGTGAGCCCGCCCAGCTGCCAGCCGCGGCCGCGCAGCGCGTGCATGGCGGTCTTGGCCTCGTGCAACGCCTTCGG
The DNA here is from genome assembly GCF_053603795.1 of Nocardia sp. NPDC004123. Lineage (NCBI taxonomy): Bacteria > Bacillati > Actinomycetota > Actinomycetes > Mycobacteriales > Nocardiaceae > Nocardia > Nocardia sp. NPDC004123. The sequence continues at coordinate 65,901 of NZ_JBSGGG010000033.1, read as the reverse complement.
GATCTCGGCGTCGGCGAGCCAGGCGCCCAGCGCCTTCTCGTCCTCCGGGGTGAGGGTGTGCACATCGATGTAGGCGCCCTCGCCGTCGGCGGCGGCCAGCGCGATGGCCTGGGTGTCGCCGTTGATCGGCGAACCGGTGCCGACCACGGAAACACCGTGCCGCACACCGGTTCCGGCGTGCTCGGCCAGCCAGTCCGCGACGGTACCGGCCGCGAGGGTGCTGCCGCTGATCTCGAAACCGGCCTCGGCCTCGGGCTCCACCGGAGCCAGGGTGTCGAAGAGGCGATCACGCAGGACGCGGAACTCCAGCTCGTCGAACAGGCGGTGGATCTTCTCCCGGTCCCACGGCTGCACGGCCAGCTGCTCCGGGGTGTAGGGCAGCGGCACGTCCTTCACCATCTCGGTGAGCTGACGGTTGAGCACGACGCTGGACAGGTTGGCGCGCAACGCGTCTCCGACCTTGCCCTTGACCTTGTCCACCTGGTCGACCAGCGTGGCCAGATCACCGTATTCGCGCACCCACTTGGCGGCGGTCTTCTCCCCCACGCCCGGGATGCCGGGCAGGTTGTCGCTCGGGTCGCCGCGCAGCGCCGCGAAGTCCGGATACTGCTGCGGGGTGAGCCCGTACTTCTCCTCCACCGCCGCCGGGGTGAACCGGGTCAGCTCGGAGACGCCCTTCTTCGGGTAGAGGACGGTGACGTTGTCATTGACCAGTTGCAGCGAATCGCGGTCACCGGTGACGATGAGCACCCGGAAGCCCTCGGGTACGGCCTGCGTGGTGAGGGTGGCGATCAGATCGTCCGCCTCGTATCCCTCGATGGCCATCACCGGAATCCCCAGTGCCCCCAGCACTTCCTGGGTGGTCTCCACCTGGCCCCGGAACTCGTCGGGCGTGCTGATCCGGTTCGCCTTGTACTCGGGGAACGCCTCGGTCCGGAAGGTCTTCCGGCTCACGTCGAACGCGGCGGCCACATGCGTGGGCTTCTCGTCCCGCAGCAGATTGATCAGCATCGCCGTGAATCCGTACACGGCATTGGTGGTCTGCCCGCTCTGCGTCTTGAAGTTCTCCGCCGGCAGCGCGTAGAACGCGCGATAGGCCAGCGAATGCCCATCCAGCAGCAGCAGGGTCGGCTGCTCCCCGGACGCAGATGCGGGCACAACACCAGGACGCTGATCAGTAGAGGCAGGGGTCACCCGACAGAGTCTAGGTATCCCCTCCGACATCCGTGGGCAGCGGGCATACTCGGCCCGTCGCCGCAGGTCAGCAAAACCGATTTCATCGCGGCCGGGCTACCTGGTAGCGTATGCCCTCGCCAAGGGGTGTAGCTCAATTGGCAGAGCAGCCGTCTCCAAAGCGGCAGGTTGCAGGTTCGATTCCTGTCGCCCCTGCAGAAGGCTTCGGGCCGGTCACCGGAAGGTGACCGGCCCGAATGCTTTTCGGGGCCCGGCCGTCAGCCGACGCCGAGGTAGGCGGATTTGACGGCGGGATCGTGCAGGAGGGCCCGGCCGCCGCCGGTTTTGGTGACCTCGCCGGTTTCCAGGATGTAGGCGCGGTCGCTGCGGGTCAGCGCCTGCTGGGCGTTCTGCTCGACCAGCAGGACCGTGGTGCCCTGGGCGTTGATATCGGCGATGATGCGGAAGATCTGCTGGATCACCATGGGGGCCAAGCCCATTGACGGCTCGTCCAGCAGCAGCAGCTGGGGGCGGGCCATGAGGGCGCGGCCGATGGCCAGCATCTGCTGTTCGCCGCCGGAGAGCGTGCCGCCCACCTGGCGCCGGCGTTCGAGCAGTCGCGGGAACAGCTCGTAGACCCAGTCCAGGGTGTGGGTGTAGTCGGCCTTGGCCTTGAACGGTCGTGCGTGGCAACCCATGTCGAGGTTTTCCTGGACCGTCATGCCGGGGAAGACGCCGCGGCCCTCGGGTGCCTGGATCAGGCCCGCCACGACGCGTTCGTGGGCCTTCATGCGGGTGATGTCGCGGCCCTGGAACATGATGCGGCCGCGGGAGAGCGGCAGCAGGCCGGACAGGGCACGCATGGTGGTGGTCTTGCCCGCGCCATTGGCGCCCAGCAGGGTCACCAGCTCGCCCTGGCCGACCGACAGCGAGATGCCGTGCAGGGCTTGGATTCTGCCGTAGTTGACCACCATGTCCTCGACCGTCAGCAGGGGCTGATCGGACGGGGTGTCCGGCACATCCGGCACTGGGATGGGCTTGGCCAGGTCCGGAATCGGTTGTGCGCCAGGCTTGCCCGGGTTCACCTCGGCGCCGGCGGCCGACGCGGCTGCGGCCTGCTCGGCGCCGCTGTCCGCGGCCTCCGCCTCGTCGGGCACGCCCAGATACGCGTTGATCACGGCCGGGTCCTGGCGGATCTGGTCCGGCAGCCCGTCGGCGATCTTGCGGCCGAACTCGAGCACCACGATGCGGTCGGTCACGCCCATGACCAGCCGCATGTCGTGCTCGATGAGCAGCACGGTGTAGCCGTCGTCGCGGATCTTGCGGATCAGATCCATGAGCGCCGACTTCTCGCTCGGGTTGAAGCCGGCGGCCGGCTCGTCCAGGCACAGCAGTTTCGGTTCCGTCGCCAGCGCGCGGGCGATCTCCAGGCGGCGCTGATCGCCGTAGGAGAGATTGCGCGCCTTCTCCACCGCGTGCGCGGCGATGCCGACGAATTCCAGGAGCGCCATGCCTCTTTCGAGCGAGTCGCGCTCCTCGCTCCGGTGCCGGGCGGTGCGGAAGATGGCGCCCGGGACCGAGGTCCGGTGCCGGGCGTCCGCGCCCACCACCACGTTCTCCAGCGCGGTCATCTCGCCGAAGAGCCGGATGTTCTGAAAGGTGCGCGCGATACCCAGGCGGGTGATCTCGTTGCGCTTGGTCTTGGTGAGCGGCTTGCCGTCGAAGTAGACGGTGCCGCCCGACGGCCGGTACACGCCGGAGATGGCGTTGAAGCAGGTCGTCTTGCCCGCGCCATTGGGTCCGATGAGCCCGAGGATCTCGCCGCGGCGGATCTCGAAGCTCACGGCGTCCAGCGCGGTGAGACCACCGAACTTCACCGTCAGCCCGTCGGTGCGCAGCAGCGGCGCGCCGATCGCGGTCTCGATCTCCCGGTGCGGCGCAACGACTTCCGCGACCACCTCGTGGTCCTTGTAGACCGGCAGCACCTCGGTCACGTCCAGCGTGCCCGCGCTGGGCTCGACCTCCGGCGCCGCGTACCCGGCCGCCATGTCCTCGTTGTCGAAGAGCGCGTCGCCCGGCCCCGTCATTGCCCCGCTCCCGTCGCCTGCGCGGCCACCACCGGCCGTCGCACCGCCCGATACACCTGCCGCCCGTAGGCGAGCAGTTTCTGCCGAGCCGGGAACAGACCCTGCGGCCGGAAGATCATCACCACCACCAGCGTGAGTCCGAAGAACAGATACTTGTAGTCGCCCAGCGACTGCCCGCCCACGTTCACCGACATGAACCGGTTGGGCAGATACACGATCAGGAACGCACCGACGATCACGCCGAGCTTGTTGCCCTGGCCGCCCAGCACCACCGCGCACAGGAACAGCATCGAATTGATGACGTTGAATCCGGCCGGGTTGATGAACTGCACCTGGCCCGCGTACAGCGCGCCGGACAGGCCGCCGATGGCCGCGCCGATGGTGAAGGCCCACAGTTTGAACTTGAAGGTGGGCACGCCCATGATCTCGGCGGCGTCCTCGTCCTCGCGGATGGCCACCCAGGCGCGGCCGACACGGCTGCGCTCGAGATTGCCGACCAGCATCAGCACACCGACCACCAGCACGATGCCGAGCCAGTACCACCAGGTGCCGGAGTTGGCCCGGTCCAAGGGATTCCAGCTGCTCGTGTCGCCCAGGTTGCCGGAGGAGAAATAACCGCCGGGGTGACTGTCCGACTCACCGAGCTTCGGATACTGGATCCGCGACAGCCCGAGGCTGCCATTGGTGATCTCGGGCAGATTGTCGGCCAGCAGCCGCACGATCTCACCGAAGCCGAGGGTCACGATGGCAAGGTAGTCGCCACGCAGGCGCAGGGTGGGCGTACCCAGGATGAGCCCGGAGATGGCCGTCAGCAGAATCGCGATCGGCACACACGCCAGCCACGCCCACTTGGGGTCGAGGAAGCCGCCGTTGGTCTGATTCCACGGGCTGTTCGGGCTGGTGAGCAGACCCACCGAATACGCGCCGACCGCGTAGAAGCCGACATAACCGAGGTCGAGCAGACCCGCCTGCCCCACAACCACATTCAGGCCGATGGCGATGAGGGCGTACATGGCGAACTGCGCCATCACCCCGCCGAAACTGGTGCCGGGGGTGTCCAGCAGCGGCAGCTTGAACAGCGGCAGCACGGCCAGCACGATGACCGCCGGTACGCCGAACGCCCACTGCGCGGGACGGGACAGCCCGCCCCACCAGTTGCGGATGGCGTCGCCGACGCCCCGTCCGGCGGGCGAATGCTGTGGCACGGGGGCCGGTTTCGTCGTCGTCATGCCCGCGCCCTCCCCAGGCTCTCGCCCAGAATGCCGGTCGGGCGAATCATCAGCACGCCGACCAGCACCACGAAGGCCACCACATCACGCCACTGCGTGCCGAACAGGATCTGCCCGTAGTCCTCGGCCAGACCCAGCAGCAGGCCGCCCAGCAGCGCGCCGCGCAGGTTGCCGATGCCGCCCAGGACCGCGGCGCTGAACGCCTTGATGCCCAGAATGAATCCGCCGTTGTAGATGATGCCGTTGGGGATCTTGAGCGTGTACAGCAGCGCGGCCGCACCCGCGAGCACGCCGCCGATGAGGAAGGTCAGCATGATGACCCGCTCCCGGGAGACGCCCATCAGCGTGGCGGTATCGGGGTCCTGCGCCACCGCGCGAATGCTACGGCCGAATTTCGTTTTATTGATGAGCAATTCGGTGGTGAGCGCGAGCGCGATCGCTGCCAGCACGATCACCAGCGAGATATTCGTGACCGAGGCGCCGAAGATCTGGAATTGCTCGGTGGGCTTCACCAGCACGATCGGCTGCTGCGCATTGGTGCCGCCGAGCTTGTTGCTGGTCAGCTTCGGCAGCACGTAGTGCACGAATTCCTGCAGTACGAACGACATTCCGATCGCGGTGATCAGGAAGATCAGCGGTTTCGCGCCGCGTTTGCGCAGCGGGCGGTACGCGACCCGCTCCAGGCCCACCGCGGCCGCGCCGGAGACCAGCATGCCGAAGACCATGGCGGCGCCGAGATAGATGACGGTCGAGACGACGCCCTGGGAATACACATCGCCACTGGCGGCGAATCCGAAGACCATCAGCCCGACCAGCTGGCCGAACATGCCCAGCATGAAAACTTCCGAATGGGCGAAATTGATCAGGCGCAACACACCGTAGACCAGTGTGTACCCGACCGCGACCAGGGCGTAGATCGAACCGTAGGTCAAACCTTCGACGGTCAGCCGCCAGAATTGATCGACTACGCCGGAGACATTGAATTCGATGGAACTGCTCGCGAGGAGGGTCACATCGGCCAGAGCGGGTGCAGACATTCGTTACTTTCGCCGTCCGAGGAAAACAGCGTGCGCCGAAAACGATTCGGCACACGCTGTTCCGAATAGTGAGTGCTACTTGACCTGGTACATCCAGATCAAAGCGTTCGCCAATTCACCGGTGGGGCCCCACTTGTATTCGCGGGCCAGGCCCTGGCCGTCGTAGTTGCGCACGAAATCGACCAGATCGGGGCGGGTGACCTTACCGGCCTCGATGCCCTTGAGCACGATGGTGGTCAGGTCGTAGCCCTCGGTCGAATAGGTGCCCGGGTCATAGTTGTTGAATGCCTTGTAGGCGGTGGTGAACTTGTCCGTCGCCGGACCACACGGGCACGACAGCAGCGCGTCCTTGGAGGCATTGCCCGCCTGCTTGACGAATTCGACGTCCTTGGTGCCGTCATCGGAGATGAAGGTCGCGGTCACGCCGCCATTGCGCAGCTGGCTGACCAGCGGGGACGCCTCGGCGTAGTAGCCGGCGTAGAAGATGGCGTCCGGCTTGGCCGAGGCCATCTTGGACACCGTCGCGGAGAAGTCCTTGTCCTTCTGCTTCACGTTGGCCGCGCAGCTCGGGTCGGCGATCGAGCCCAGGCCCTCGGTGACGGTCTTGGCCAGGCCGGTGCCGTAGTCCGAGTCGTCGGCGATGACGCAGATCTTCTTGAACTTGCCGGTGCCCTTGAGGTATCCGGCCACCGCCGGACCCTGGATGCCATCGTTGCCCAGGCCGCGGAAGAAGTTGTTCCAGCCGTTGGTGGTGAGGGTGACGTTGGTGGCCGACGGCGTCAGCGACAGCAGATTGGCCTGGTTGAGGATCGCGCCGGTCGCCTTGGTCTCACCGGAGAAGGTCGGGCCGATCAGGGCCACGATCGACGGATCGCTGACGATGGTCGGGATGACCTGGGTGGCCTTCTGCGGGTCGCCCTCGGTGTCGAATTCCTTGACCGTCACCTGACAGCCCGGGTTGGCCTTGTTGTGCTGGTCCAGCGCCAGTTTCACGCCGCGGATGATATTCAGGCCGAGGTTGGCGTTGTCACCGGTGAGCGGGCCCGCCATCGCGATCGTCTGGGATGCGCATTTCCCCTTGCCGTCGCCGGCCGGATCCGCGGCCGCGCTGGTGTCCTTCGCCGGAACTTCCTTGCCCTGGCCATCCACCTGCACGAGAGGCTGAATGGTCAGATTCGAGCCGCCACCCGAATTATCCGTTGATTTGCTACTGCATCCCGCCGACGCCAGAGCGAGTACGGCCGCCGCTCCGATGACCACCGCTCGCGCCGTGCGACTGCGTCGCAGGGACGACGTGCGCGTCAATGAACCAAGCACGATTCACCTCATGTTCTGTGCTCCCCCGGGGTGACCGAGGAGGGCCGCCCCATCGATCGGCCCGTCCAGAACATAGCCCCGCCACGTTAGCTCCGCATCACATTCGAACCATCCATGTAACATCGCAACAAAAGCAGAAGGCCCTGCTGTTACCGCACTGTTAATTCCTCCAGTGCTTTAGCGGCAACAACAGGGCGACGACGTGGCTAATGCGGCTTACTTCGGCGTGAGGTTCTCCAGCACCACTTCCGCGACCGCCTTCATGGTGGTGCGACGATCCATGGCCGTGCGCTGAATCCACTTGAACGCCTGCGGCTCGGACAGCCCCTGGGTCTGCATCAGCACACCCTTGGCACGCTCGACCAGCTTGCGGGTCTCGAGCCGGTCGGTCAGATTCGCGACCTCGCTCTCGAGCGCCGCGATCTCGTGGAATCGCGAGGCGGCCAATTCGATGGCCGGCACCAGATCCGACTTGGTGAACGGCTTCACCAGGTACGCCATCGCGCCCGCGTCGCGCGCCCGCTCCACCAGGTCGCGCTGACTGAAGGCGGTCAGGATGACCACCGGCGCAACGCGTTTCGACGCGATCTCCGCCGCCGCGTCGATGCCGTCCCGACGCGGCATCTTCACGTCCATGATCACCAGATCCGGCCGCAGCTCCTCGGCGAGATCCACGGCCTGCTGACCGTCTCCCGCCTCACCCACCACGTGATAGCCCTCCTCCGAGAGCATCTCCACCAGGTCCATCCGGATGAGCGCCTCGTCCTCGGCAACCACCACCCGCTTGGGGGCGGACGCTGCAGCGTCCTTCTTCGAACCGCCCCCTGCTGTCGTTCCCATAGATGAACCCCTGTCGCTTCCGAATACCGATACCCGATGCCACCTCGCCTTGCGCCACCCTCGCAGGACCAGCACGCATCGAGTCACCCCAAAGAGTACCGTTCACCCGCCCCCACAACCCACGTACCCAGCGCAAACCGACCAGTATCACAACCCGGCAGTCCCCCGACCCCCTCGATTAGTCTCTTCCCCCCTCCACCCGCTATCATTTCTTCCCGGTGCGCCGGGTTGGCGGAACTGGCAGACGCGACGGTCTCAAAAACCGTTGTCCGAAAGGACGTGTGGGTTCGAGTCCCACACTCGGCACCACGGTCGATCCCGACTCCAGGGATCATCTTCCGGCACTCCCCCGAACTGATATGCGGCGGAGTGTCCGGTTGCGACAAGACTTCGATGATCCGAAGATTGTGCGGCGCAATGTCTTCCGCCTGATTCACCTTCGCCCGGTCGTCCTGCGGAAAAGTGTCCGGCACCGATCCGCCTGCCGTTGCCGACAGCCGGTACCGATGGGGAAACGTTGAGAATCAACCGGATTCAGCCCTCCGGGGCGAATTCGGCATGCTTCTCGTCGTAACGCTGCCGTGCGGCTGCGACCTGTGGCGAGTATTCGATAATCGTGGACAGCAGTTCGCCGAGTGAGTCGACGACTGCCTCGCCAGTCGGGGTAAGGCTGTATTCAACGTGAGATGGAATGGAACGCACCAGCTTCCGATCCACCACGCCGTCACGCTCGAGGACCTTCAAGGTCTGCGACAACCTGCGCTCGCTGACGCCGCCCACGGTGCGCTTGAGTTCGTTGTAGCGGAGCGTGCCATCGCGCAGCGCGATCAGAATGAGCAGCGACCAGGTGTTGGCAATGGTGTCGAATGCCTCCCGCACGGTGCCCGCACGCGCGAGCACCTCACCGACCGATACTCGACGCCCCGGCCGCCGTTCGTCACCCATCGCTCCCACGCTCCTTTCCGCGCATGCAGCCTACACTTTGCGTGTACCTCCAGATTGTATGTACTCTCACTTTGAGAGCGCAATTTCTTCCAAGGAGGTCTACGACATGGGCACCGAGTACAACGACTGGACCGTGGGCGACAGCAACACCGTCACCTTCCATGCCCCCGCCCACGCCGTCTTCGATCTGGTGACACAGGCCCGCTTCTGGCCCGAATGGCACGTCGCCAGCCACGACGTCGGTGGCGTCACCGAACGCCCCTACCGCGTCGACGATGTGATCTACGAACACGGCCGCCTCGAGGACGGCAGCGAACAACATCTCTACTGGCGCGTAGTCGACCAGGAGTACGCCAAGTCCTCCCTGATCGTCGACGACAACGTCGGCGCGGGCCTGCAGTACTCGCTCACCGAGAACGGCGACGGCACCACCACGTTCACCCGCCGCACGCTCTACCACCCCGACTCCCCGTTCTCCCCCGCCCAGCGCGCCCTCGTCGCCGAAGCCAGCGCCGAAAGCGTCCAGGGTCTGCACCGTCACATCACCGCGCTCCTGGACAAAGAGCACAGCAGCATCCCCGCAGCCTCCGCATAACCGACCACCGCGGGCGGCAGTTGCCGAGGGTCCCCCGCGAGCGCGCGGCCCCCCGAAGGGGCCCCTGACTGGTGAGGTTGCGCATTCCACCGTCGCCGGTTGCGGTCGATCATTCGGACCACTCGGGCGTCCGTTCGGCCACGCAGACGACGGACTACACCCCAGCAGCGAATATGCCGCCGAATCCGGCTGATGGACAACGAATTCGCCGCGTCGTTCAGCGAGCGAGGCGGACCATCGCAAGTTCGCATTCGATGCAATTGGTGGCACTTGTAGTAATCGGGTGAAATCCAACGAAGTTCGCGTAGTCGCCGAAGGCCAGTCCCCAAATGAGATCACTCGCGGCGTCGGCGCCGGCCCCGCGGCAGTCCAGGGCGAAGTGACGGCCACCGAAATCGACTGCGGTACAGGTCGTCTGGCATCGCTACGGAACATGCTTTCCCGCGGTGACGCACGACCGCATTGCAGGACGGGGTTGCGAGAAGTGGTGTCCAGCAGGGAGTTCAGGGATAGTCAACCCTGGGTTGACGCGTTAGGGTGGCGGGATGCGCCTTGTGTTTGCCAGCCTCGCGACTGTGGGGCATGCGTATCCGCTGGTGCCGCTGGCGGTGGCGGCTCGGGAAGCGGGGTGCGAGGTGCATTTCGCGGTGGGGGCGGGGATGCACGGTGCGATCGGGCGGCATGGGTTGCGGGCGTTTCGGCCGGGGGATTGTTTTTCCGAGATGTATGCGGAGGATATTGCGGGGGATTTGGAACGGCTGCGGCCGGATCTGGTGATTCATGAGTGGGGGGTGCCGGGGGCGGCGATTGCGGCGCGGCGGGCGGGGATTCCGGCGGTGTGGCATGGGTTCGGGCGGATGTTTCCGGAGGGGATCGGGCTGGAGATGCCGACGCGGATCGCCGGGGTCGAGGGGGTGCCGCATATCGATATTTGCCCGGTCTCGCTGCAGGACAAGGAATTTCTGAAAGAGGAACGGATCGAGTTGCGGCCGGTTCCTTACCCGGAGACGGGGGAACTCGGCGCGTTGCGGAACATACCGTCGTCTCGGCCACTGATCTACCTGACGCTGGGCACCGTGTTCGGCACACCGGGACTGCTCACGCGGGCCTTGTCCGGGCTCTCTCGGCTCGACGCCCAGGTCATCGTCGCTGCAGGGCGGCTGGATCCGGACGAGCTCGGTGCGCTGCCGGGCAACGTCAGTGCTCACGGCTGGGTGCCGCAGTCCCGGCTACTCCCCCACGTCGATCTCGTCGTGCATCACGGAGGCAGCGGTACCACGCTCGGGGCATTGAATTTCGGAGTGCCGCAACTGGTCCTGCCGCAGGGGGCCGACCAGTTCGCCAATGCGGATGCGCTGGAGGCGGTGGGTGCGGCGATTCAGCTCGGGGCGGGCGAGATCGACGCGGACACGATCGCCGATCGGGCGGCGCGGTTGCTGCCGCGACGGGGCAATTCTTATCGAGAGGCGGCCGAGGCGGTCGCGGCGGAGATCGCTCGGATGCCCGGGCCGGACGAAGTCGTCGATCGGCTGCGCGACTACGTCGTGGGCCGATAGGGGGACCGGAGCTCCCATATCAGGGTCGGATGGGGGATAAATCGGGGCGAACAGTCGGATTTCACTACGGCGGGCCGCCGCGTCGCGCATCATCGGTGTCCATAGGTCCGAGAGCATGGTGGAGGTTGCATGCGAATCCCGATATCCACGGTGGCGAAAGTGGGGCCGGCCGGGGTCGGCCTGGTGGCGGCGGTTATGGCGTTGTGCGCTGGGTGCGGGACGGAAACGGGCGGGTCGGCGGTACCAGCCGGGAGCGGATCTACGGCGGGAGAGACGACCGTGGCCAAGTCGACGTCGTCGAAAGCATCGAACCAGCCGTCGGACGGGCTGCCGGCGGCCGCGAACGGGACCGATCTCAGCGCCTGCGCCAACGGCAATTGCGAGGTCCGAGTCGACGGGCCGACCACGATTCCGGTTCCCGGATTCTCCCGGATCAACAATGTCCGGATCGAGCAGATCATCCCGGGCATGGTCACCGCGTCGACGACGGTGTTCGGGTTGCCGGTGTTCAGCTCGACCGCAGTCGGCGGCACCATCGCCCTGAACGGCCTGAACGTGAAGATCGTTGCCGTCCACGGCAACTCGGCCGTGCTGCGGCTGAGCACCTAGCAGGCGCGCCGACCGCATCCACGTTCCGGCCGCGCATCGCACGGCGGACTAGACTTCGGGCAGGACGAGGAAACAGCGCCTTCGAACCGCGAGCACAGCGGCGCCGTAGTCCCGCACAGATCAGCGAAACGTGCGGAGGTCACGAATGCGGGTGGAGAGAATGACCGCGGACCTGTCCGAATATCCGGATCTGGTCGTGATCCTGCTCGGAATGCGCGTGCGCAAGCCGCGTGGAATCCTGCGGCTGCTGGGCGTCGGCCCCAAGCTGTACCAGTCACATCACGACATGCCGGACGGGCTCCTGTCACACGAGGATGTGGTGTGGTCGCTGTGGCCGCCGCACTGGGGTGCGCGGCAGTACTGGCGGGATCTGGAGAGCCTGGAACGGTGGACGCGGTCGGACCCGCACCGGCAGTGGTGGCAGCAATTCCTGCGGGATTCCGGCGGCACCGGATTCTGGCACGAAGCCTATTTTGCCAGGGGCGGAATCGATTCCGTGTACGACGATATGTCCGCAGCCACCGGGCTGGCCCGGTTCGCACGAACCGTCCCTGCTCGGGGGCGGTTGTTCTCGACGCGCGGCCGGGTCGGCGACACGGTCCGGGCCGGAGATCGGGCCGTGCCCGAAATCGCGCCCGTGATAACGGAATCCGCGTTGTACGACACGGCGGACACCAATAGCTGTTCGGCTATTGATTTGCCGGACGCGAACGGGCATGCTCACATTCCAGGGGCGTTGACCTGTTGCCGAACGGACACTCCGGTAAACGAGAATCAACATCAGGTGAGCGACATTCGACTGCGCGATGAACATCGCGGTTGAAACGTGTGATTCGGTCACGGAACAGTTTCGAAGCGACAACGGCGGGCATAAGTTATCCGCATGCATGTGTTGTTCGTGTGCAGCGGAAATGTTTGCCGATCCGTCATTGCCGAGCGCCTCACCCTGGCGGTGGCCGCTGAACATGGACTACAGGAGCTGTCCGCCGAGAGTGCCGGCGTACGCGCGCTGGTCGGATTCCCCGTGGAACCCCTTGCCGCACAGACGATTGTGGGCCTCGGCGGCAATGCCGACAACTTCAAGGCCCGCCGCCTCAAGGCGGAGATGGTGCACCGCGCCGACCTGGTACTGGCCATGACCGAGAAGATTCGCGACCAGGTGCGCGAACTCGTGCCCGAGGCGCTCCCCCGCACCTTCACGCTGCTCGAGGCGTACCGGATCGCCAAGGTCAGCGGCGCGCGCACCGTGGTCGGACTACACGCCGCGCGCAACGATCTCGCGTACGTCGGCCGGGAGAACATCTCCGATCCGGTCGGCCTGTCGCCGCAACAGTTTTGCGATGTCGGCGACCGCATCGCCGAGGCGCTGGTGCCGCTGCTGCTCGCCCTGCACGCCCATCAGCATCCGCAGGCCACGCTGCGCCCGCGCAGCGCCGCGGACGGGCAGCCGCCGCTGCTGGTGATAGACGGCGGCCGGGGCGAGCAGGGCAGGCGAGCCGCGCACCCGCGGCCGGCCGAATACTCCGGGCCGGCAGTCGAACCGACCCGGCACGCGGCGGAATCCGCCGGATAGCAGGCAAATCCGGCAACCGAGCCCTGGACCGTCGCGTGTCAATGCACCTTGCTGCCTGGTTGGTCCGGTAAGGGATTACACTCTCGCGCGGAACACTTATCCGTTCCGCCGAACGCCACTGCCGGTGGTTCGACACAAGAACAGGACCAAGGACATGCCGAAGCGAATTTCGGATGTTTCGCTCCATGTTTACGTGACACCTCAGACCCTGCACCGCGTCACCGAGACGGTGTGCCGGGTGGTCGATGAATACGTCGCCGATCGAGATATCTTCGCGTGGCGCTTCACCCTCCCGGTGGAGTGCGACGAACCCACCCACACTGTGCTCGAAACCCAGTGGCGGCTGGACAATCCCGGCGTGGAGCCGGGTACCCGCCGCACCTACGAGATCGCGCTCAGCCTGGTGGGCGAGGCCCGTCAACTGACCAAGGCGGGCATCGCCAAGCTCGAGCAGCGCCTCGTGCTGGAACTGTCCGCCGACGAACCGATCCCCTACATCGTGCACGCCCTGCAGCGCGAGAACTTCGAGCTCGAAGAAAACCGCGAGCTGATTTAGGCCAACTCCCGGGACTGTCCGGCACGCCCATCACCCGGATCGCCCCGCCCCATCAGCTCGAACGCGTCACCGCATCATCTGAAACGCGCGTCGGGCCGCACCCCGAAGGGTGCGGCCCGAGCATGCATGCGTCGTTGTCCGAGCGATCGTGTGTCAGCGGCGCGCCGGGAAGTGGCGGATCACGCCCTCCTGCACGGTCGTCGCGAGCAGGTCGCCGTTGCGGGCGTAGAAGTGGCCGCGGGCCAGGCCGCGGGAACCCGCCGCCACCGGGGACTCGGTCGCGTAGAGCGACCAGTCGTCGAAGCGGAAGGGCCGGTGGAACCAGATGGAGTGGTTCACCGTGGCCGCGATGATGCGGTCCCAGCCCCAGGACAGCCCGTGCGTGGTGATGATGGAGTCCAGCACCGTGGTGTCGGACGAATATGCCAGCGCCGCAACGTGAATCAGCGGGTCGTCGGGCAACTGTCCGTCGGTGCGCATCCAGACCCGGTTGTGGCCGAGGCTCTCGCCCTTGCCCTTGAGGATCCAGGCCGGGTCGTTGGTGTAGCGCATCTCGATGGGATGCGGTGCGTCGACGAACATCTGGAGCTTGTCCTCCAGACCCGCGAACGATTCCTCCACGCGCGGAAGGTCGTCCGGCCCCGGGACGTCGGGCAGGGGCGCGCCGTGCTCGAGCCCCTTGCCCCAGTCCTGGAAGGCGGCGAGCATGACGAACAGCTCCTGCCCGTCCTGGTACGCCGTGACCGTGCGGTTGGCGATGGAGCGGCCGTCCCGATGCCGATCGACGTGGTATTCGATCGGCTGCTTCGGGTCACCGCCACGGACGAAGTGCGCGTTGACCGCGTGGATCGGACGCTCCGGACCCACCGTCCGCCCCGCGGCGATGATCGCCTGCGAGACCAGCTGACCGCCGAACGTGCGGCTCCACACCTTCTCGGGATGGTGTCCGAGGAAGATATCGGGGCCGTTCTCCTCCAGATCGAGCAGGCGCAGCAGCTCCCGCAGATCGTCGGACAGACCGGTCCCCTCGGGGTCCGCGACGACGTCCGAAGACGTCTCGTCCAGCGACGCACTCAAATTAGTGGTCCTCCTCGCCGATGCGATGCACGTGGATCAGGTTGGTGGACCCGACAGTACCCGGCGGCGAGCCGGCCACGATGACCACGAGGTCACCCTTCTTGTACCGGCCGATCGAGAGCAACGCGTTGTCCACCTGGTGGATCATCTCGTCGGTCGTGCCCACCGGAGGAACGATGAACGTTTCCACGCCCCACGTCAAGGCGAGCTGACTGCGAATCGCGGCCTGCGGGGTGAAGGCCAGCAGCGGCAGCGGGGTGTGCAGGCGGGCCAGGCGGCGCACCGTGTCACCGGACTGCGTGAAGGCCACCAGCGCTTTGGCATTCAACCGCTCGCCGATGTCGCGGGCGGCGTAGGAGATGACACCGCGCTTGGTCCGCGGCACGTGGGTCAGCGGCGGCACCCGGGTCGAGGACTCGGATTCCACGGCGTGCACGATGCGGGCCATGGTGCGCACGGCCTCGATCGGGTAGTCGCCGACCGAGGTCTCACCGGAGAGCATGACCGCGTCCGCGCCGTCGAGCACGGCGTTGGCCACGTCGGAGGCCTCCGCGCGGGTCGGGCGGGAGTTGGTGATCATGGACTCCAGCATCTGGGTGGCCACGATGACCGGCTTGGCGTTCTCGCGCGCCATCTGCACCGCGCGCTTCTGCACCAGCGGCACCTGCTCGAGCGGCAGCTCCACGCCGAGGTCGCCGCGGGCGACCATGATGGCGTCGAAGGCCAGCACGATGGCTTCCAGATTGTCGATGGCTTCGGGCTTTTCGAGCTTGCCGATGACCGGCACCCGGCGGCCCACGCGATCCATGATGTCGTGCACCAGCTCCACATCGGAGGGTGAGCGCACGAAGGACAGCGCGATGAAGTCCACGCCCAGGTTCAGGGCGAATTCCAGGTCGTCGATGTCCTTTTCGGACAGCGCGGGCACGGACACGTCCATGCCGGGCAGCGAGACGCCCTTGTTGTTGGAGACGGGGCCGCCCTCGGTGACCCGGCAGATGACGTCGTTGTCCTCGACACGCAGCACGGTCAGCCCGACCTTGCCGTCGTCCACGAGCAGCCGGTCGCCGGGCTTGGCGTCCTTGGCGAGGTGTTTGTAGGTGGTGGAAACCCGGTCGTGAGTTCCTACGATGTCGTCGACGGTGATACGGACTTCCTCGCCGGTGTTCCAGACGGTCTTGCCGTCGCCCTCGAACCGGCCCAGCCGGATCTTCGGGCCCTGCAGGTCGGCGAGGATACCGACAGCGCGGCCGGCCGTATCGCTGGCAGCGCGCACCTTCTTGTAGTTCTCGGCATGATCGGAGTGCTCGCCGTGGCTGAAGTTCAGGCGCGCAACGTCCATGCCACTTTCGACGAGCTCACGAATCCGGTCCTCGGATGACACTGCTGGTCCGAGGGTGCACACAATCTTCGTTCGTCGCATCACGCGTTCAACCCTAGACCTGTGACAACCCTCATGCCGACCCCGGCACACACATATACAGATCTCGTAAGCAGCCGTTCAGCTATCTCACGATCAACGCGCAACGTGCCGGGCCAGACGGGTTTCCAATCGAGTCTGACCGAAGCCGAGGACCAGGCATATTACCCAGTAGTAGATTGCCGCGACGCCATAGAGCGCGAAGAAGTCGAAGGTGGGTGCGGCGGCCATTTGCGCGGTGCGCAGCAACTCGGTCACCAGAATGGTGGAAGCGAGCGACGTGTCCTTCACCAGGGAGATGAGCGTGTTGGACAGCGGGGGCACCGCGATGCGGGAGGCCTGCGGCAGGATGACCAGCCGCAGCGCCTGCGCGTAGTTCATGCCGACCGAGTAGGACGCCTCCCACTGGCCCTGGGCCACCGAAAGGATCGCGGCCCGAATGATTTCCGCCGCATAGCCGCCGACATTCAGGCTGAACGCGATGATGGCCGCCGGAAACGGCTCCAGCACGATATCGAAGGCGGGCAGGCCGAAGAAGATGATGAACAGCTGCACCAGCAGCGGCGTGCCGCGAATGATCGAGATGTAGAAGCGCGCGGCCGCGTGCAGCGGCCACACGCTCGACATCCGGGCCAGCGCCACGAACAGCGCTATCGCCAGGCCGATCACGAAGCTGATGGCGGTCAGCGGCAGCGTCTTGGTGACCGTGGCCTCGAGCATGGGCCAGAGGTTGTGCCGTACCAGCGCCCAGGTGGCGTCGTCCATCGTCGAATTGCCCTGTGCCGCTTACTTGCTGACGTCGGTGCCGAAGTACTTGTCGGAGATCTTGGCGAGGGTGCCGTCGGCGCGGAGTTCGTCGAGTGCCTTGTTGACCTGATCGGTCAGCGCCTGCGAGTCCTTGCGGGCGGCGAAGGCCTGCTTGGAGACCTCACCGGTCTTGCCGACGACCTGGATGGTGCCGGTGCCCTGCTGCTTGGTGTAGGCGTTCACCGCGAGGGTGTCGTTGACGGTGGCGTCGGCACGGCCCGTCTTGAGCAGCTGTACCGCCTCCACGAAGCCGGGGATGGCCTCGACCTTGCAGCCGGCGCCCTTGGCGGTGTCGGCCCAGTTGGAGGTCTCGGACTGGGCGCAGGTCTTGCCGTTCAGATCGGCCAGGGCGTGGACGCCGTCGTTGCCGGTCTTGGTGACGATGACGCCCTCGGAGACGGTGTAGGGCTGGGAGAGCGAATACTTCTGCTCGCGTTCGGGTTTGATGGTGACCTGGTTGGCGATGAGGTCCACGCGCTTGGATTCCAGTGCGGCGAACAGCGAGTCCCAGGGGGCGGTGGTGAATTCCACCTTCTTGCCGATCTTGTCGCCGACGGCCTTGATGACGTCGACGTCGTAGCCGGTGAGGGCGCCGTTGTCCTGGTAGGTGAACGGGGAGTAGTTGCCCTCGGTGCCGACTTTGAGCGTGTTCGCGTCATCCTTGGTCGAGCTGCATGCGACGAGCCCTGCGGCGGCGACAACGGCGAGCATGACGGCGGCGAGCTTACGGCGCACGGCGGGGACCTCTCCTCGGGCGTGGCTGACCACGCGACGAAACAACCGACAAAGGGTACGCCGCGGACCGACCGGACGGCACGGCAACCATCATGATGCGCGAAACGCTGGCGCGAAATCGCGCCCGATGATATGCGCGAACGGCCGCCACCCGGTCGGGTGGCGGCCGTCGGACGCGGAAGTATCGCCGTCAGTCGCGCAGTGGACGTCCCTGCAGGTCGGGGACCTTGCCGGTGAGCATGAGAATGCCGTCGATCAGCGACCAGACCCCGCAGCCGCCGCAGGTGATCAGCTGCAGCACACCGATCGTGGTGTAGCCCAGGTAGAACCGGCCGACACCGAAGTGCCCGATGAAGATCTGCAGCAGGCCCGCGGTGAGCTTGCTCTTGTCCGAGAACGGAACTCCGAATTGGTCGCGGCCGAACGGCGCTTCCGGGTCACCGCCGTAGGGCCCGGCCGGGCCCGGGATCGGATACGGCATCGGTTGGTCGTACGGCTGACCCGGCTGCCCGTACGGCTGACCCGGTTGGGCGTAGGGCTGCTGGCCCGGGTACGGCTGCTGACCGTAGGGCTGCCCGTACTGCGGGCCGGTGCCTGGAACGCCGTACTGCGGCCCGTCCTGCATCGGCGGCTTGTCGAATGGGTCGGTCACTCACGTCCTCCTGATCGCGGTCAGGAGCCATTCTTGCCGGACTCGACCGTCTTCGCCTGGTCGACCGCGGTGGACTCCGTCTCCTCCGGCTCGGAATCGCCGGTTTCGGAAGAGATATCGCGCGCGGTCTCGGATTCGTTGCCGGCGGCCGCGGATTCCGCTCCGGTGTCACCTGCGGATTTTTCGGCGGTCGGTTCGTCGACCTGGGTGACGGCCGCCTTCGAATCCCCTGCCGCGGAACCGGTTCCGGCTGCCGCACCCGCCGCACCGAACGCCCGCAGCGCACCGATCTGCCAGGGCCAGGGCCGTTCCACGCCGGCGCGCAGCTGGTCGGCGGTCTCACGGCCCTTGGTGGCGAACAGGAAATAGGCCACGGCGCAGACGAATACGATCGCCGAGGTGAAGGTGTTGACGCGGAGGCCGAGGATGTGGGTGGCCTCGTCGTCGCGCAGCAGCTCCACGAAGAAGCGGCCGAAGCAGTAGACCGCCACGTAGAGCGCGAACAGGCGGCCGTGGCCGATGCGGAACTTGCGATCCACGTAGAGCAGCACGGCCACGCCGAGCAGGTTCCAGATCAGCTCGTAGAGGAAGGTCGGCTGCACGATCTTCTCCGCCGGGCCCGCGGCGGTGCCGTTCATCATGTCCAGCTGGCCGCTGTGGTCGTAGCGCAGGAAGATCTCCAGGCCCCACGGCACCTTGGTCTCGCGGCCGTAGAGCTCCTGGTTGAAGTAGTTGCCGAGCCGGCCGATGGCCTGGGCCAGCAGGATGCCCGGAGCGATGGCGTCGCCGAAGGCGGGCAACGGAATCCGGTACACCCGGCAGCCGATCCAGGCGCCGATGCCGCCGAGCAGCACCGCGCCCCAGATGCCCAGGCCGCCCTCCCAGATCTTGAGCGCGTTGATGGGGTGACCGCCGGCGCCGAAGTACTTCTGCCAGTCGGTGGCCACGTGGTAGAGCCGTCCGCCGATCAGGCCGAACGGCACCGCGAACATGGCCACGTCGAGCACCATGCCGGTCTGGCCGCCGCGCGCCACCCACCGCTTCTCACCCAGCCAGATGGCCGCGATGATGCCGAGGATGATGCAGATGGCGTACGCCCGCAGCGGGAACGGCCCAATGTTCCAGACCCCGCGCGGCGGGCTGGGAATGTAGGCCAGGACATCAGCGCCGGTGCTCTCGGCAAGGGCTCGTATGGTCACGAGTCCCCACCGTAGCCCAACAGTCCTGCGCCGTGCTGTCTCAGGTCAGCGCGCGCCGTGGGATTCGCTGCCATGGGTGGCACCGGCACCCGGTAACGCAACGGATATACGAAGCGGCGCGCATCCCCGCACTGCCGCACAATGCCCAAGGGTGCGTACCGAATTCGGTACGCACCCTTGGATATTGCCGTGGTTACGAGGAAACCGCCGCCGAACGGACGCCCTGCGCCAGCTCCGCCGTCAGCGTCCGGACCGCGTCCAGACCCTGCGCCGCCGCGGTCACCAGGGCCGAACCCACGATGACGCCGTCGGCGTAGGAGGCGATTTCGGCCGCCTGCGCGCCACTGCGCACACCCAGGCCGACGCCGATCGGAATATCGGAGTGGCTGCGCACCCGCGCGCACAGGGCCGGGGCCATGGACGACACCGCGTCGCGCGCACCGGTCACACCCATGGTCGAGGCCGCGTACACGAAGCCCTTGCTGGCTTCGAGGGTCTTGACCAGGCGCTCCTCGGTGGATGACGGCGCGACCAGGAAGATGCGGTCCAGATTGTGGGTCGAGGACGCCACGAACCAGTCGTCGGCCTCCTCCGGAATCAGGTTGGGCGTGATCAGGCCGAGGCCGCCCGCCGCCGCCAGATCGCGGGAGAAGCTGTCGACGCCGTACTTGAGCACCGGGTTCCAGTAGGTCATGACGACGGCCTTGCCGCCTGCCTGGGAGATGGCCTCCACGACCTTGAACACGTCGCGCACCCGGACGCCGCCGGCCAGCGCCTGCTCGGCGGCATGCTGGATGGTCGGGCCGTCCATCACCGGATCGGAGTAGGCGACGCCGACTTCGATGATGTCGCAACCGGATTCGACCATGGCCTTGCACACGTCGATGGAACCCTGGAGGTCCGGGTAGCCGGCGGGCAGGTAGCCGATGAGCGCGGCCCGGTTCTCCTCGCGGGCGGCTGCGAAGGTGTTCGCGAGGCGGGACTGCTGGCTCACTGCTTCTCCCCTGCGTTCTCTTCGGCCTTGTCGAACAGCCCGAACCACTCGGCGGCGGTGTCCATGTCCTTGTCACCGCGACCGGACAGGTTCACCACGATGATCGCGCCCTCGCCGAGCTCCTTGCCGAGTTTCACCGCGCCCGCGACCGCGTGCGCGGACTCGATGGCCGGAATGATGCCCTCGGCACGGCTCAGCAGCAGCAGCGCGTCCATGGCCTCGGTATCGGTGATCGGGTAGTACTCCGCCCGGCCGATGTCCTTGAGGTAGGCGTGCTCCGGGCCGACACCCGGGTAGTCCAGACCGGCCGAAATCGAATGGGATTCGATGGTCTGGCCGTCTTCGTCCTGCAGCAGGTAGGAGTACGCGCCCTGGAACGCACCCGGGGTGCCGCCGGTGAAAGTCGCTGCGTGACGGCCGGTTTCGACACCGTCACCGGCGGCCTCGTAGCCGACCAGGCGCACGCCCGGATCGTCGATGAAGGCGTGGAAGATGCCGATGGCATTGGAACCGCCACCGACACAGGCGGTTACGGCGTCGGGCAGGCGGCCGGTCAGGGCCTGCACCTGCTGGCGCGCCTCCAGGCCGATGATGCGCTGGAAGTCGCGCACCATGAGCGGGAACGGGTGCGGGCCCGCGGCGGTGCCGAAGCAGTAGTAGGTCTGCTCGGCATTGGTGACCCAGTCGCGCAGCGCCTCGTTGATGGCGTCCTTGAGGGTCTGCGAACCCGTTGTCACACTGATGACTTCGGCGCCGAGCAGCCGCATGCGGGCCACGTTCAGCTGCTGGCGCACGGTGTCGACCGCGCCCATGTAGATGACGCACTCGATGCCGAGCAGCGCGCACGCGGTGGCGGTCGCCACGCCGTGCTGGCCTGCGCCGGTCTCGGCGATGACGCGGGTCTTGTTCATGCGCTTGGCCAGCAGCACCTGACCGAGCACATTGTTGATTTTGTGAGAACCGGTGTGGTTCAGGTCTTCCCGCTTCAGCAGGATGCGCGCGCCGCCGGCGTGCTGCGCCAGGTTCCGGCACTCGAACACCGGCGACGGGCGCCCGGTGTAGTCGCGCTGCAGGCGATCCAGCTCGTCGAGGAAGTTGGGATCGACCCGGGCCTTGTCGTATTCGGCGGTGACCTCTTCGATCACGGCCATCAGCGCCTCGGGCACGTGCCGCCCGCCGTACACGCCGAAGTGCCCGCCCAGATCGGGTTCGTGGCTCTTGTGCGTGATGCCGTCACTGGCCTGCGGGAGGCCGAGAACGTTCTTGCCGGAGGCCATTTCGGAAGAAACTCCGTGAGTTTGCGTCATCGGCTCTTTCACCGTCCCCGGCGAACCGGCTTCGGGCACGACGGGTGGGTTCCGGCGGTCACCAGCTCGGCCACCGCGGCGCGCGGGTCGCCACTGGTCACCAGGCCCTCACCGACGAGCACGGCGTCCGCGCCCGCCCCGGCGTAGGCCAGCAGGTCGGCGGTGCCGCGAATGCCGGACTCGGCCACCCGGATCACTTCACTGGGCAGGCCGGGGGCGATGCGCGCGAACACATCCCGGTCCACCTCGAGGGTCTTGAGGTTGCGGGCGTTCACGCCGATCACGCTGGCGCCGGCCTCCAGGGCGCGGTCGGCCTCCTCCTCGGTGTGCACCTCGACCAGCGCGGTCATGCCGAGCGATTCGGTGCGGTCGATGAGCGAGGACAGCACGTCCTGTTCCAGGGCGGCCACGATCAGCAGGATCACGTCCGCGCCGTGGGCACGGGCCTCGTGGATCTGGTACGGGCCGACGATGAAGTCTTTGCGCAGGATCGGAATGTCCACCGCCGCGCGAACCGCGTCGAGATCCGCGAGGGAACCGCCGAAGCGGCGCTGCTCGGTCAGCACGCTGATGATGCGCGCGCCGCCGTCCTCGTAGGCCCGGGCCAGGTCGGCGGGGTTCGGGATGTCCGCGATCGCACCCTTGGAGGGGCTGGCCCGCTTCACCTCGGCGATCACTCCGATCCCCTCCGCGTGCAGGGCGGCCTTGGCGTCACGCGGGGATTTGGCCTGCGCGGCGGCTGCCTTCACCGCCTGGAAATCCAGAAGGGCTTCCCGAGCGGCCACATCCGCGCGGACCCCGTCGAGAATCGAGTCGAGTACCGTCATCTGGCTCGAATCCTTTCTGGGGAGACGGACTTGCTGCCTGAGAATCCCCCCAGGCGCTGTCTCACCGATGCTGATAAAGAGTAAATGGCTATGTTCCCGTGCTTGACAGCGGGGCGGGTACCGGCGGCGCTGCCGATCCCCCACCCAGCTCAGGGGCGGTTGTCACGCGCTGCCCCGTTACCCGGATCATCGTGCGCGGCAGGGTGATTGGTTTCATCGTCGGTCGGGTCGACACCCTCGTCGAGGGCATCCCACAGCACCCGGCCCGACAACTGCTTGTCGGCGGCGGCCGGGGTCCCGGATTCGTGGTCCTGAACCCGGGCCTGATGTGCGGCAACCTGCTCGGCCGCCGACAGCTTCCGTGCCGCCGGACTGTCATACTTACCGGACATCCGGGAGGTCCCGGACGACTGCCGGACCAGGAGCAGACCGGCCACGAACGCGGCCACCGCACCGGCCAGGCACACCACGGCCGGCAGCGTCGAGGTCGTCACCGCGCCCGCGTGGTCACCCCCGTGCAGTTCGGCCAGCCGGGTGGCGCGATCGGCGGTCCCCTTGTGCATGAGCAGGGCATACGCGGGCACCGCGGACACCGCGGCCAGGACCGCGACCACCACGCCGACGCCGCGCCGCCACCAGCCGTGGGTGGCGAACACGGCCGCGATGGTGGCCAGGAAGACCAGCGCCAGTGGTGTCAGGGCCCCGAACCAGACACCGCCGTTGAGATCTCGATGGCGCGGCAGGCCGTAGTCACTGGTGATCTCGAGCCGAGCCCACGTCATGCGGGACGACCCCCAGAGCAGCGCCGCCGAGATCGCCAGCAGCGCCACCGCGGCGATCGGCCGCGACCGCTTGCGCGCCCCCACGGCGTTCGTGTCGGCTTCCGCCGCAGCGGCATTCGCCTCGGCCTCGGCCAGGTCCGCCGCCCGCGCGCGTTCGGCAGTGCGGGCGGCGTCGGTCTCGGCGTGTGGATCGGTGCCGGCGGCACCGGTTTTCCCGGTGTCCGCCCCGGTGTCCGCTCCGGCGGGCTTCGAATCGGCTTGCGCCGCTGCGTTTTCCCGCTCCGCGCTGTTTTCCGGTGTTGCGCTGCCTTCGGGTGTCGCTTTCCGTTCCGGGCCCCTGTCCGGGTCCTGATCGCTCATTGATCCGCGCCGTTCGGGCGGTAGGCGCGCACGGTCTCGGCGGCGGCGATCGCCTTGAGGACAGCCATGGCCTTGTTGCGGGATTCGACGTCCTCGTAGTCCGCGTCGGAGTCGGCGACGATGCCGGCGCCGGCCTGGACATAGGCGGTGCCGCCCTTGACCAGGGCGGTACGGATGGCGATCGCGGTGTCGGCGTCACCGGCGAAGTCCAGGTAGCCGACCACACCCGCGTAGACACCGCGGCGGGTGGGCTCGAGCTCCTCGATCAGCTCCATGGCACGGACCTTGGGCGCGCCGGAGAGGGTGCCCGCGGGGAAGCAGGCCTGGACCGCGTCGAGGGCGATCTTGCCGGCGCGCAGGCGGCCGGAGACCGTGGAGACCAGGTGCATGACGTGCGAGTAGCGCTCGACGTGGCGGTACTCGGTGACGCGCACGGTACCGGGCTCGCAGACCCGGCCCAGATCGTTGCGGCCCAGATCGACGAGCATGAGGTGCTCGGCGTTCTCCTTCTCGTCGGCGAGCAGGCCCTTCTCGAGCAGGAGATCGTCCTCCTCGGTGACGCCGCGCCAGCGGGTGCCCGCGATCGGGTGCGTGGTGGCCACGCCGTCCTTCACCGTCACCAGCGATTCGGGGCTGGAGCCGACGATGGAGAACGCGGTGCCGCCGGAGCCGTCCGGGATGTGCATGAGGTACATGTACGGGCTCGGGTTCGAGGCCCGCAGCATGCGGTAGAGGTCCAGCGGGGTGCCGTTGTAGTCCATCTCGAAGCGCTGCGAGAGCACCACCTGGAACGCCTCGCCGGCCTCGATCTCCTTGACCAGCCGGCGCACGCCCGCACCGAATTCCTCGGAGGTGCGCTGCCGGCGGTAGTTGGGCTCGGGGCGGTCGAACACCGAGACGGTGGAGTCGGCGGGGGCGGCCAGAGCCTCGGTCATGCGATCCAGGCGGGCCATCGCGTCGTCGTAGGCCGCGTCCACGTGCTCGTCGGTGCCGTTCCAGTTGACGGCATTGGCGATGAGGGTGATCGCGCCCTCGTGGTGGTCGAAGGCGGCCAGGTCGGTGGCCAGCATCAGGACCATCTCGGGGACCTGCAGGTCATCGGTGGCGATGCTGGGCAGACGTTCGAGGCGGCGCACGGTGTCGTAGCCGAGGTAGCCGACCAGGCCGCCGGTCAGCGGCGGCAGACCGGGCAGGCGCTCGGTCTGCAGCACCTGCAGCGACTCGCGCAGCGCGGCGAGCGGATCGCCGCCCACCGGCGCGTCGGCGGGAGTCTGGCCGAGCCAGGCCGCCGCACCGTCGATCACGGTCAGCGCGCTGGGACTGCCCGCGCCGATGAACGACCATCGCGACCAGGAGCGGCCGGTCTCCGCCGATTCCAGCAGGAAGGTGCCGGGCCGGTCCGCGGCCAGTTTGCGGTAGGTCGAGAGCGGAGTCTCGGAGTCCGCCAACACCTTTCGGACCACCGGGACCACCCGGTGGTCGGCCGCGAGCGCCCGGAACTGTTCCCGGGAGGTGGTGGTATCGATAGCCACGTTCAGAGGCAAACCATGCGCGCCGTGCATTCACCCATCATTCCAGGCCCGCCCGGCGCGATCTAAATCGCTCTCCCCGCCCAGCCGAGCAAGCGGCTGCGGCGAATACCTGAAGCGGTCATCACTACACGCGCGGCGGTCTCCACATGCGGTGGATCGTCACTGCTCCGGCAGCAAGATGGAGAGGTCGTCCGCGGTTATCCCCCATTTTCGAGAGGAGTTCAACACAGATGTACCCCTCGCAACCGATGGCACCGGAGGGTCCACGGCACACCGCTCCGCAGCTGGCTCCGGGCGGGCTGCCCGGCCACCCGCCGCGGATGATGCCTATGAACCACGGCGGGAAGCACTCCGCCATCGCCTCGTTCGTCACACTGGTGAAGGCCCTGGAAGCGCTCGATCCGCGCAACTTCCCGGACGAGTACGCCGAGCACAGCGACCGCATCAGGGAACTCGAGCCGTTCCTGCGCGCCCACGGGATCCTGGACGTCATGAATATCAAGAACCCGGAGGTCGCCGCCCTCATCGGCGTGTGAGGTAGGACCGGCACCCGGCGCCGGGGGTGGTTGGGGCTCCGGGGGCTGTTCCCCGGACCCCCAGGCAGAGGACCGGTGGGGGCCCGGTTCGCAGAGGCGCCAAGCCCGAAGCCCAGCAAAGGATTTCATCCGGAGCTCTGATAGCTCGTGCACGATGAATTGGGGGTAGGGTGCGGGTATGAAGGTTGGTCAGCTCGCACCCAATTTCGAACTTCCGGACCAGTCGGGGACCGTGCGGTCGCTCGAGTCGCTGCTCGCGGACGGACCGGTGGTGTTGTTCTTCTATCCTGCGGCGAACACGCCGGTGTGCACGGCCGAGGCGTGCCACTTCCGGGATCTGGCAACGGAATTCAAGGCCGCCGGGGCGACCTGCGTGGGGATCAGCGCGGATTCCGTCGAGGTGCAGTCCGGGTTCGCGGCGAAGCAGGGACTGGGCTATCCGGTGCTGTCCGATCCCGGAGCCAAGGTGGCCGCCGAGTTCGGTGTGAAGCGCGGCCTGCTGGGCGCGCTGGTGCCGGTGAAGCGGACGACCTTCGTCATCGATCCGGACCGGACCGTCGCCAAGGTCATCAACAGCGAGATGCGCGCGAACGTGCACGCCGACGAGGCATTGAAGTTCCTGCGCGAGCGCTGAGCCGGTTTCCACGCCAGCGCTGAGCCGGTTCCCGCGCGAGCGCTGGCCCCCACCGCGTCGCTCCTGGGCGCGCCGACAATTCGGACATACGCTGAGCGCATGACTACGCCCAGCACCGACCAGGAGCGAAAGCCTTCAACCTTCGTCACGTGGCGCAATCGCATCATTGGCGGAGTGGTGGCCGCGGTCGTTTTGTGGCTGGTGTATCTGATGCTCGCCGCATTCATTCCACGGTGGTGGGCGCAGCGCATCGGCGAATGGGTGAGCGGGAGTTTCGCCAAGGGCATCTGGTACGGCCTGATAATGGGCGCGGTATGTACGGCTGTGCCACTTTTCCTGTTCCTGGCCGCAGGACTCCGCTGGCGTAAACGGGGCGGCATGTTCATCGCGGGCGGCGCGGCCGTTCTCGCGATCGTCATCGCCATCCCGAATTTGATGACGCTGACCATCGTGTGGGGCAACTCGAATGCCGCACACGCCGGTGAGCGCATTCTCGATGTCGACGGGCCCGGATTCCGCGGCGCCACGCTGGCGGGCGCGATCGTGGCCGCGCTACTGTTCCTGCTGGTGGCATTCCTCTTGGGGCGCAGGCGATTCCGCCGGTACCGCGCCGAACGTCGGCACGCCGAACCAGAAAAGCCACGAGTAGAGCCCGAAACTCCGACACCGCCGCCCGAACTCGGCGCGAACTGAATCCACTCGCGACACGCGTGATCGATGTCACGTCATTCGGCAACACCGTGACTGTCGAGCGAAATCGTGGCAAACTTTGACCTGCGAGTGACTCGTTCGAATCTGTTTCGCAGGCTCTTCCACGGGCCGGCACAACACGTCACTTGGCTGCTACGAGAGGGCGCGCACGGTGACCAAGTGGTTGAATCCCATGGAACAGCGAGCGTGGCGTACCCTTGTCGCGCTCACCACCAGACTCCCCGCCGCATTGGATACCCAGCTACAACGTGAGTCCGGGATTACCCATTTCGAATACTTCGTGATGACTCTGCTCTCCGAAGAACCAGGTCACCGGTTGCAACTGAGTGACCTTGCGCAAAAGGCAAACGCATCGCTATCCCGACTCTCGCACGTGGTCTCCAAACTCGAACGGCTGGGCTGGGCCGAGCGCGTCACCATTACCGGTCGCCGCGGCGCGCAGGCGGTGCTGACCGACGCCGGATATCAGAAGATCACCGAGGCGGCGCCCGGGTATCTGGAGTGCGTGCGCGGCCTGGTGTTCGACGGGCTGGACGCCGAGCAGACCAAGCAACTGCTGGAACTGGGCGAGACCCTGGTGGCACAGCTGGACAAGGGCATGGCCCGCGGGCTCGGCCGCGCGGGGCGGCCGATCTCGCATCTGGACATGGACCCGAACGAATCGGGTTGACGCCGAAGGCTGTTCGCCGACGCCGCAAGCCAGCTCGCCGAGGCCGGAAACCGTTGCCGCTCAGTCCTCGTCGGCGAGCAGCCGGTCGCCCTGGGACAGCAGCACGTCGGTGTCGAAGCAGGTGTGGGTGCCCGTGTGGCAGGCCGCGCCCTCCTGATCGACGACCAGCAGCACGGTGTCGCCGTCGCAGTCCAGCCGTACCTCGTGCACGTACTGGGTGTGGCCGGAGGTCTCGCCCTTGACCCAGTACTGCTGGCGCGAGCGCGAATAGTAGGTGCCCTTGCGGGTTTCCAGGGTGCGGGCCAGCGCCTCGTCATCCATCCACGCCATCATGAGCACATCGCCGGTGCTCTTCTCCTGCGCGATGGCGGCGAACAGCCCGTCGGAGTTGCGCTTGAGGCGGCGCGCGATCGCGGGATCCAGGGTGCTCATCGGACGGTGATTCCTTCCGCGCGCATGGCGTCCTTGACCTGGCCGATGGTGAGGTCGCCGAAGTGGAAGACACTGGCGGCCAGCACCGCGTCCGCGCCGGACTGCACGGCGGGCGCGAAGTCGGCGACCTTGCCCGCGCCACCGGAGGCGATGACCGGCACCGAGACCGCGGCGCGCACCGCGCGGATCATCGGCAGGTCGAAGCCCGCCTTGGTGCCGTCGGCGTCCATGGAGTTGAGCAGGATCTCGCCGACGCCCAGTTCGGCTCCGCGCACGGCCCATTCGACGGCGTCGATGCCGGTGCCGCGCTTGCCGCCGTGGGTGGTGACCTCCCAGCCGGACGGGGTCGCGGGCTGCCCCTCCGGCACGGTGCGGGCATCGACCGACAGCACGATGCACTGGGAGCCGAACCGCTCCGACATTTCACGCAGCACCTCGGGGCGGGCGATGGCGGCGGTGTTCACCGACACCTTGTCCGCGCCCGCGCGCAGCAGCCGGTCCACGTCCTCGACGGTGCGCACGCCACCGCCGACCGTGAGCGGGATGAAGATCTGCTCGGCGGTGCGGGTGACCACGTCGATCATGGTGCCGCGGTCGCCGGTGGAGGCGGTGACGTCGAGGAAGGTCAGCTCGTCGGCGCCCTGGGCGTCGTAGGTGGCCGCGAGCTCCACGGGATCGCCAGCGTCCCTGAGGTTTTCGAAGTTGACGCCCTTGACCACGCGCCCGGCGTCCACGTCCAGGCACGGAATCACGCGTACGGCCAACGTCATTTCATGACCTCTGTCTTCAGCATTGCTCTGCCTCTCCTCGGACCCGGTCCGCGGTGTCCGCGATCAGGTCCAGTAGTTCCTCGTGCACGCCGGGGGCGGCGGCCAGCACCGAACCGGATTCGATGGTCCAGCCCCGGCCCTGCAGGTCGGTGACCACGCCGCCGGCGGCCCGCACCAGGGCCACGCCCGCGGCGTTGTCCCACGGATGATGTCCGAACACCACGGCCCCGCCCAGAATTCCCGAGGCGGTGTAGGCCAGGTCGATGCCGGTGGAGCCGTACATGCGCTGGCGGCCGGACAGCCGGCTCAGCGCACCCAGCAGGTTGAAGCGGAAGATGCCCGGAATCCGGCCCGCCCCATCGATATTGAAGCTGCCGAAGCCGATCGGCGCGGTGGCGAGCTTGGCCGGGGCCAGGCTCGGCAGCGGGTTGCCGTTCAGCAGCAGCGGGCCGTCCGCGACCGCCGCGTAACGCTGGCCCAGGATCGGCAGCCAGGTCAGGCCGATGACCGGGTCGCCGTCGCGCACCAGCGCCAGCAGCATGCCGCACATGGGGCTGCCCGCCGAATAGTTGAAGGTGCCGTCGATGGGGTCCAGCACCCAGGCGGTGCCGGAGATCAGCTGCGGACCGCCGAATTCCTCACCGTGCACCGGGATTCCGGTGCGTTCGCCCAGCCGCTGCGAGATGGTGCGCTCGAGCTCCAGGTCGAGTTCGGTGGCGAAGTCGTTGCGCCCCTTCTCGACCGCGCTCGGCGCTCCGATGCCCTCGACGAAACGCGGTGCGGCGGAGTCGAGAACCGCACTGGCGATGCCGAGCAGTTCGGCGAGTTCGGCGGCCACGGCGCTAGCGAACCGCGGCCAAGGCTTCGGGCAGGGTGAACCGGCCCGCGTACAGGGCCTTGCCGATGATCGCGCCCTCGACGCCCTCGTCCACCAGCGTCGCGATGGCACGCAGGTCGTCGAGCTGGGAGATGCCGCCCGACGCGATGACCGGGGCCTCGCAGGCATTGGCGACCTGGCTCAGCAGGTCCAGGTTCGGCCCGGTCAGCGTGCCGTCCTTGGAGACGTCGGTGACCACGTACCGCGAGCAGCCGTCGCGCTCGAGGCGCTCGAGCACCTCCCAGAGGTCGCCGCCGTCGGTCACCCAGCCGCGTCCGCGCAGCCGCCACTCGCCGTCGATGAGCTTCACATCCATGCCGACGGCGATCCTGTCGCCGTACTCGCCGATGGCCCGGGCACACCACTCCGGATTCTCGATCGCCGCGGTGCCGAGGTTGACGCGCGCGCAGCCGGTGGCCAGCGCGGCCTTCAACGACTCGTCGTCCCGAATCCCGCCCGACAGCTCGACCTTCACATCGAGTTCGCCGATCACCTCGGCCAGCAGTTCGCGGTTGGAGCCCTTGCCGAACGCGGCGTCCAGGTCGACCAGATGCACCCACTCGGCCCCGGCGTGCTGCCAGGCCAGCGCGGCGTCGCGCGGCGAACCGTAGCTGGTTTCGCTGCCCGCCTCCCCCTGAACCAGGCGCACAGCCTCACCATTGGCGACATCGACGGCAGGTAGCAGCACAAGACTCACGGGGTAAGCCTAGTGGTTGCCCGCCGTCCCACCGACCGCAGGGTGAACCGCGTCAGCCGCCCACCGCGCGGCGGGAACGATTGTCGGGGCGGGGGCACGCGGGCGGGGGCACGCTGTTGGGAGGTCGGGGTCGTCGATCGACGGGAGCTCGCTGTGCTGGAGGCGGGGTCAGCCGTCTCGGGTATGGGACTCGAGGACGCGGTTCAACGTCAGGACGAAGTTGGCGCGTTCGGCGGCGGTGAAGCCCGGGAGTAGTTCTCGCTGGGCCGCTTCCAGGCGTTCGTCGAGGTCGGCCAGGTGGGCCCGCCCGGCGGGGGTGAGCGTGAGGGTGTTGCGGCGGCGGTCGGTGGGGTCGGGGGTGCGGTGGACGAGGCCGCGGTCGGCCAGGTCGTTGACCGCGGCGACCACGTCGCTGCGGTCGATGCCGGTACGGCGGCCCGCCTCGGCCTGGCTGAGAGGGCCGTGTTCGTCGAGGGTGGCGAGCAGGGCGTAGTGGTAGCGGCGGGAACCGGTGGGCTCCAGCGCTTTCTCGGTGCAGCGGTTGGCGATGATCGCGACCTGGCCGATGAGGCGGGTGGGAAGAGCGCGCAGCCGGCCGGAGGCGCCTTCGGGCGCGGTGTCCATGAGAGGAATCTAGCAACACTTGTTGGGGACACCCACAATCGGTTACATTGGTTTCACCAACATTGGAGCCACCAACAATCTCGTCGAAAGACCGTAGCCATGAACGCGATCGACACCACCACCCGGCAGTTCCAGGATCTGGCCGACAAATTCGAGATCACCGAGCTGGTCCACCGCCTCGGCCGTGCCCTCGATGAAGGCGACTGGGAGGAGCTCGCCGCGCTATACACCGCCGGTGCCACCGCCCGCACCCCCGGCGGTCTGGCCACCGGCCGCACCGCCCTGGTCACCCAGGCCGGCCGAAACCACTCCCCCGACCGGCAGATCCAGCACGTCATCAACGGCATCCTGATCGATCTGGACGGCGACACCGCCAAGGTCCGGGCCAACCTCCTGGTCGTCTTCGCCTGGGGTCCGGCCCAAGACCCGACCCTCGGCTCGCAGCCACGCCTGACCCTGGGCGAGGTCTATCGCTTCGACGCCGTCCGTACCCCCGACGGCTGGCAGTTCTCGAGCGTGGCCTCCAAGCCCATCTGGTCGGTCGGCACCCGGCCCGAGCCAGCGGCGGCCTAGAAACGCCGAAACCCCCGCCGGGAGCGGGGGTTTCGGTCGTTTCGGGGGCCGGTCAGATCGAGTCGACCCAGTTGCGCAGGAGCTGGGCTCCGGCGTCGCCGGACTTCTCCGGGTGGAACTGGGTGGCCGACAGCGGGCCGTTCTCCACGGCGGCGAGGAATGGGACGCCGTGTTCGGCCCAGGTCAGCTTGGCCGGGGCGATCTGGCTGCCGCCGTCGTCGGTCCAGGCCCAGTGCTGGGCGGCGTAGGAGTGGACGAAGTAGAAGCGGGTGTCGGCGTCCATGCCCGCGAACAGGACGCTGTCCTCGGGAGCCTTCACCGTGTTCCAGCCCATGTGCGGGAGGACGGGGGCGTCGAGACGCTCGACGGTGCCGGGCCATTCGCCGCAGCCCTCGGTTTCCACTCCGAATTCGACGCCGCGTTCGAACAGGATCTGCATGCCAACGCAGATGCCGAGCACCGGGCGGCCGCCGGAGAGGCGCCTGCCGATAATGCGGTCACCGCGCACGGACAGCAGGCCCGCCATGCAGGCCGCGTACGCGCCGACACCGGGGACCACGAGACCGTCTGCGTTCAAAGCGATTTCGGGGTCGGCGGTGATGGTGACGTCAGCGCCGGTGCGGGCCAGGGCGCGGCCGGCGGAGTGCAGGTTGCCGGAGCCGTAGTCGAGCAGGGCGATCGTCTTGGTCATAGCGAGCCCTTCGTGGAGGGGACGCCGGACACGCGCGGG
This sequence comes from Nocardia sp. NPDC004123, assembly GCF_053603795.1. NCBI lineage: Bacteria > Bacillati > Actinomycetota > Actinomycetes > Mycobacteriales > Nocardiaceae > Nocardia > Nocardia sp. NPDC004123. The sequence continues at coordinate 33,438 of NZ_JBSGGG010000033.1, read as the reverse complement.
TCGTATTCGACGGCGGCGCGCAAAGCCCGTGCCACGGCCTTGTATTCGGCCTCGGTGATGTGGTGCTGGTCGCGGCCGTAGAGCACGCGCACGTGCAGGGCGATGCGGGCGTTGAGCGCGATGGACTCGAACACGTGGCGGTTGATCACGGTCGAATACGACGCGGTCGGCGCCACGCTCGGAATGATGGTGTGCAACATGTGGTCCGGCTCGCCGGTGTGCACGCAGTACGGCCGCCCGGACACGTCGACGACGGCGTGCGCGAGGGTTTCGTCCATCGGGATGAAGCAGTCGCCGAAGCGGCGGATGCCCTTCTTGTCGCCGAGCGCCTGGCCCAGGGCCTGGCCGATGACGATGGCGGTGTCCTCGACGGTGTGGTGGGCCTCGATCTCGATGTCGCCCTTGGCCTGGACCGTCAGGTCGAAGCTGCCGTGCTGGCCGAAGGCGGTCAGCATGTGGTCGTAGAAGGGGACGCCGGTGGAGATGTCGGTCTTGCCGGAGCCGTCCAGATTGAGCTCCACCACGATGCTGGATTCGCGGGTGGTGCGCTCGACCCGGGCGATGCGGTCGGCACGGTCGGTGGTCATCGGGCGATCAGCTCCTCGGACGCCAGTTTCGCGCTGACGCGCAGGAATTCGTCGTTCTCGGCGGCCAGGCCGATGGTGGTGCGCAGGTAGCCGGGGATGCCGACATCGCGAATGAGCACGCCCTCGTCGAGGTAGTGCTGCCAGGCGCGCGGCGCGTCGGCGAAGCGGCCGAACAGCACGAAGTTGGCATCCGACGGGATGACCTCGTAACCCAGCTCGGTCAGCGCCGCCATGACCCGGTCGCGCTGCGCCGCCAATTCGGCCACGCTGCCCAGGGTTTCGTCCGCGTGCCGCAGCGCTGCCCGCGCCGCGGCCTGGGTGACCACGGACAGGTGGTAGGGCAGGCGCACCAGCAGCATGGCGTCGACGACCGCGGGTGCGGCCACCAGGTAGCCCAGCCGCCCGCCCGCGAAGGCGAACGCCTTGGACATGGTGCGGCTGACCACCAGCTTGGTGGGGTACTTGCCGATCAGGCTGATCGCGCTGGGCGCGGAGGAGAACTCGCCGTACGCCTCGTCCACCACCACGATGCCGGGCGCGGCCGCGAGGATGCGTTCCAGGTCCGCGAGCGGAATGCTGTGGCCGGTCGGGTTGTTGGGGCTGGTTACGAAGACCACATCGGGGTTCTTCTCCCCCACCGTCAGCACCGCGTAATCGATGTCGAGGGAGAAGTCGCCATTGCGCTTGGCCTCGATCCACTCGGTGTCGATGCCCTCGGAGATGATCGGGTGCATCGAGTACGAGGGCACGAAACCCAGTGCGCTGCGGCCGGGTCCGCCGAACGCCTGCAGCAGCTGCTGCAGGATCTCGTTGGAGCCGTTGGCGGCCCACACGTTCGCCGTGTCCACCGCGACGCCGGTCTGCCGGGTCAGGTAGGCGGCCAGATCGGCGCGCAGCCCCACCGCGTCGCGATCCGGGTACCGGTGCAGGTCGGCGGCCGCGGCGCGCACGGATTCGGCGACGTCGTCGACGAGGGCCTTGCTCGGCGGGTGCGGGTTCTCGTTGGTGTTCAGCTGCACCGGAACGGCCAATTGCGGTGCGCCGTAAGGACTCTTGCCACGCAGGTTCTCCCGCAGCGGCAGATCGTCGAGCGAGATATTCGATCCGGGGACGATGACGGTGCCTTCTTCCAGGCCGGCCTGGGCGCTCACCGCAGCTCTCCGAATCGCGCCTGCACGGCCTGGCCGTGTGCGGGCAGGTCCTCGGCATTGGCCAGTGCGACCACGTGCCCGGAGACGTCCTTCAGCGCCGCCTCGGAGTACTCGACGACGTGGATGCCGCGCAGGAAGGTCTGCACGCTCAAACCCGAAGAGTGCCGGGCGCATCCGGCGGTGGGCAGCACGTGGTTGGAGCCGGCGCAGTAGTCGCCGAGGGACACCGGCGACCACGCGCCGACGAAAATCGCTCCGGCGGAACGGACCCGGGCCGCGACCGCGGACGCGTCGGCGGTCTGGATCTCGAGGTGCTCGGCGGCGTAGGCGTTCACCACGCGCAGGCCCTGGGCGATGTCGTCGACCAGCACGGTGCCGGACTGCTTGCCCGACAGCGCCTCCGCGACGCGGTCGTGGTGCTTGACCACGGTCATCTGCGCGGTCAGCGCCGCGTCCACGGCGTCGGCGAGCTCGACGCTGTCGGTCACCAGCACGCTGGCGGCCAGCACGTCGTGCTCGGCCTGCGAGATGAGGTCGGCGGCCACGTGCACCGGATCGGCGGTGGCGTCGGCGAGAATGGCGATCTCGGTGGGCCCGGCTTCGGCGTCGATGCCGACCAGGCCGCGGCACAGCCGCTTGGCGGCGGTCACATAGATATTGCCCGGGCCGGTGATCAGGTCGACCGGTTCCAGCTGTGCGCCATCGGTGTCGGTGCCGCCGTAGGACAGCAGCGCCACGGCCTGCGCACCGCCGACCGCCCACACCTCCTCGACGCCCAGCAGCTTGGCGGCGGCCAGGATGGTCGGGTGCGGCAGGCCGCCGAACTGGGCCTGCGGCGGCGAGGCGACCACCAGCGAGTCCACGCCCGCGGCCTGCGCGGGAACCACGTTCATGACCACCGAGGACGGGTAGACGGCATTGCCGCCCGGGACGTACAGGCCGACCCGCTCCACCGGCACCCACCGCTCGGTCACGGTGCCGCCGGGCACCACCTGGGTGGTCTTGTCGGTGCGGCGCTGATCGTCGTGCACCTTGCGGGTGCGCTCGATGGCGACCTCGAGGGCCGCGCGCACGGCCGGGTCCAGCTCGGCCAGGGCCTTGTCCAGCTCGGCGGCGGGCACGCGCACCGCGGCGGGCCGCACACCGTCGAACCGCTCGCTGAATTCCAGCGCGGCCTCGACGCCCCGATCCCGGATGGCCTCCACGACCGGTCGCACATGATGCAGCACCGAGTCCACGTCGACGCCCCCACGCGGCAGAGCCGCGCGCAGTTCGGCAGCAGTGGGAGTACGTCCGCGCAGATCCACGCGGGCGAGCTCGATGCGGCTAGTCATAGCGCTGTGCAGTCCTTGTCTGTGCTGATGTCGAGGGGTTCGCGACACGGCCGAAACCGCTTGCGACCAGCTACCAGACTATCGGGTCACCGCCAGCGCTTTACGTCGCGGCCGAGCTCGCGCGGGTGTTCCCGGCCCGCGACCCGGGAACACCCGCCGGACCGGCGGTTATGAGACGCTGGCCGCGGCACCGCTCAGACCGTGCTGCGGGCGGCCTCGGGACCGAAGCGAGCAGCCACCAGATGCTGCTGGGCGAAGGTCCACGCGTTCTGGGTGACGAAGTAGAGCAGGATGGCGATGGGCATCACCGGGCCGACCAGCAGTGCTCCGGCGGGGAAGACCCACTGCGAGAGCGTGTTCATGATCCGGACCTGCGAGCCCGCCGCGCCTTCGGCGGGTTGCGGCTGCCGGGCGACGGCGGCGCGGGCGGTGAAATGGGTCGCGATCGCCGCGACGATCATCAGCGGAATCGCCACGGCGGCAACGGTTCCGAAGGACGAGCCGGCGGTGGACAGGGTGGCCTCCAGCGGTGCGCCGAACAGTTTGGCGTCCAGGAAGGACTGCACCTGCGTGGCATTGAACACGTAATTCTGAGTGTGACCTGGCTGGAAGGACCGCAGCACGTGGTAGAGGCCGATGAAGACCACCGTCTGGCCGATGATCGGCAGGAAACCGGTCAGCACATTGACGCCGGACTCCTTCTGCAGCTCCTGCATGGCCAGCGCCTGCTGCTCCCGGTCGCCCGCGTGCTTGCGCTTGATCTCCTGCAGCTTCGGCTGCATCTCGGCCAGCGCGCGGGAGAACTTCAACTGCGCGATGAACGGCCGGATCAGCAGGGCCCGCAGGGTCATGACGAGGAAGACGATGGCCAGCACCCAGGCCAGGCCACTGGTCGCGCCGAGCAGCGACGCGAAGGCGGTGTGCCACAGCCACAGCACGGCGGACACGGGATAGTAGATGAAATCGAGCACGGAGTACCTCGCTGCGCAGCGCCCGCACACGGGTGCGGGCGAAAGGAATTCGGGACGGCGGAGAACCCGACAGCGCGCACGACCGGGACAGGTCGTGCGGGCGCGGTCAGGCCGCGAGGACTCCGGGTGCGCGCGGCCGCGGGCGGCCCGGGGCGTCGGGATTGCTCTGCCGCAGGAACGCGCCGCGGCGCCGCCGTCCGGCCGATTCCGCCGGACCGGTGTGCGCGGTGGCCGCGAGCCGCGGACCGCGCGCCGACAGCACCGCCGCGGTCACCGCGACCAGCGCGGCCGCACCGAGGACGAGCAGCGAATCGGGGGTGGCGGCGGCCAGATACAGCACCGCCCACGCGGAGACCACGAGCGCGCACAGCAGCAGCGCCGTCGATCGAATCCGCGTACCCATGCGCCCGACCCTACCTGCGTTCCCCATCCCCGGCACCCCATGTGCCGGACGCGACATGCCCCGCCCCCGGACCGCACCGTATCCGGCTCGGGCGCACCCTGATCCGGGCCCCCGCGCGACCGCGCCCCCACCGGGGACACCGGCGGGGCGCGAGGATCGAGGGCTCGACCGCTATTCGGCGACGAGGCGGCGGATGATCATGGGCTCGGCCACGATGCCCTCCAGGACTCCCGCCACGTGCTGGAAGTGCTCGGTGGCGAAGTGCTTCTCCAGGGCATCGGCGTCCTGCCATTCCTCCACCACGACCATGTGGGCCGGGTCGTTCGGGTTGGTGAAGGGCTGATAGGACAGGCAGCCGGGTTCGGCCAGGGAGGGTTCGATCATGGCTTCCAGGGCGGTGCGGAGGCGGTCCTCCTGGCCGGCGGCGGCGTGCAGTTCGGCGACGACGTGCAGGGTCATGGTGGTGTGCTCCTTCGGGAGTGGATGCTCGGTTTTCGGATCTTGGTGACGCTCAGTGCTGGATCGGGCCCTCACCGGCGCCGGTGGTGCGCAGCGCGGTCGCGATGGCGTCCAGGTCGGCGGGAGTCAATTCCAGTGCGGCGCCGCCGATCCACCCGTCGACCTGCTCGGGCCGGCGGGCGCCGGCGATGGCGCCGGTGACGCCGGGCCAGGTCAGGGTCCAGGCGATCGCGACGGCGGAGACGGTGGTGTCGTGGGCCGCCGCGATCGGACGCAGTGCGTCCACCAGCGCGAGATTGCGGTCGAGTTCGGTGGTGAACTCCGGGAAGCCCTTGCGCCAGTCGTCATCCGGCAGGCTCGCGACGCGTTCGGCCGAGAAGGCGCCGGTGAGCAGGCCGGAGTGCTGCGGCTGGTAGACGATGCCGCCGGTGTGATGCGCTGCGGCCCAGGCCAATTCGTCCGCCGCGCCGCGCTTGATCAGCGAGAACTGCGGCTGGATGGCATCCACGTGGGCAATGGACTCGGCGATCTCCAGTTGCGGCACATCGTGATTGGACAGGCCGATGGCGCGCACCTTGCCCGCCCGCACGAGGTCGGCCATGGTCTGCCAGTACTCCGCGAGCGGGGTCGCGGAGGCAGGGTCGACGCCGTCGGGGTCCGAGAAGTCCAGGGAGGCACCGGTATCGGGCCAGTGCACCTGGTACAGGTCGATGCGCTCGACGTTCAGCCGGCGCAGCGAGTCCTCGACCTCGCGGCGCACGCTGGCGGCGGCCATGATCCGCTTGGGCGCGGCGGCGCGGTCGTTCTCGTCCCAGACCAGCCCGGCCTTGGTGAAGACGAACGGCCGATCGGCCTCGGGCAGTCCGCTGATCGCCTTGCCGACCACCTCCTCGGAGTGGCCGAGTCCGTAGACGGCGGCGGTGTCGATCCAGTTGACGCCGGCCTCGACGGCCCGGCGGATGGTGGCGATGGAATCGGCGTCGTCCTGTGCGCCCCAGGTGTAGCGCCAGCCCGAACCGCCGACGGCCCACGCGCCGAATCCGATCCGGCTGATGTGCATGTCGGTGGTGCCGAGCTGACGGGTGGGGAGAGAGGTCATTGTGTGCTCCTCGTGTGGCTTTCGCCGTCCGTTGCGGCGCTGAGCACTACTTTCGCCGGATGCGAGCGGGGCAAACAGTGCCGCGTCTGCCTGGGCACCGCATGACCAGGATGCGGCGCCGGATGGAATTCGCCGCGCTCATGGTTACCGAAGGCATGACCTTGGACCGTCGCGCCGAACTCGGTGAATTCCTGCGCTCCCGCCGCGCCCGGCTCAGCCCCGCGGAGGTGGGCCTGATGGATCACGGTGCGCGCCGCCGTGTTCCGGGCCTGCGCCGCGAGGAGCTGGCGCTGCTGGCCGGGGTCAGCGTGGATCACTATGTGCGCCTGGAACAGGGCCGCAGCCTGCAGTTCTCGGAGTCGGTGCTGGATGCGGTGGCGCGGGCACTGCGACTGAATCAGGTTGAGCGCGACCATCTCTACCGCCTGGCCCGCCCGTGGTCGGGTGAGGAACCGCCCGCCGTGCAGGAGGTGCGCCCGGGTCTGCGCCGGCTGCTGGACGCCGCCCACGACGTCCCGGCCTACATCGTCGGCCGCGGTGTCAGCGTCCTGGCGTGGAATCGGCTGGCGGCGGCCCTGATCACGGATTTCGGCGCGCTCCCGCCCGCGCAGCGCGACTTCCTGCACCTGGTCTTCCTGGACGAGGGCGCGAAGGATCTCTACGAGGACTGGGACGACAAGGCCGCCGACACCGTGGCCTACCTGCGCCTGGATGCCGCCCGCAATCCCGGCGACCCGCGCATCACCGCCCTCATCGGCGAAATGAACACCCGGAGCGCGGAATTCGCGGAGCTGTGGCAGCGGCACGAGCTCAAGGACAAGACCCACGGGCGCCATATCTACCGCCACCCGATCGTGGGCCGTCTGGAGCTCGGCTTCGAAACCCTCCGTCTCCCCGACGATCCCGATCAGGCGCTGGTCGCCCACCACGTCGAACCCGGCTCCCCCAGCGCCGACGGACTACGGCTGCTGGCCTCCCTCGCCGCCGATCCGGCGAAGCTCTGCTGAGCAAACCCACCCCTGTAACGCAGTGCGCCGCACCGGAAAACCGGTGCGGCGCAGTGTGCTGCCGGAATTACTTGGTGTCGCTGTCGATCTGCAGGCTGCCGCCGCCGGCGTCGATCACCCGCATGCTCACCGATTTGGTCGGGCCGTTCTTGGTCTGCAGCGAGTCCAGCACGATATCGGCCGAACCATCGGGGTCGACCGTGCCGCCGCCATTGGCGCCCCGGATGCTCGAGTACTTCTGGACCGGGTTCCCGGTCCAATACGTCTGGAATGCCTGCTGACTGCCGTAGACCTGCTGAGCGGCGGGGGTCAGCAGCTTCCAGGCATCCGAATACCGGGTGTAGGTCACGTCGTCCCAGAAGGACTGCACCGCGTCGACGGCGGCGTCGAAGCTGACCGTCCCGGCGCTCTTGGTCTGGCCGAGGCCCGAGGGCACGCCCTTGGTGGCGCTGGCCGTGACCGACGCCTTCACCGAGCTGCTGTTCGTGCCCGCGCCGGAGGTGCTGCTCGAACCGGAGTTGCCGAACAGGCCGTACGCGATGCCGCCGGCCACTACGACCACCGCGGCCATCAGGATCAGCACCAGCTTCTTCTTGGAGCCGGAATCCGAATCCGGTTCGGGCGCCGGATGATTGCGGGTCGGCGGGCCGGCGTTCATGGGCGGGCGCGGCGGCGGGGTCTCCAGCAGCTGTGCCTGGCTCATGGCGCCGGTCGGGATGTCGGCCGACTGACGGCGCTCCATCTGCCGGGTGGTCTGCCGGGGCGTGGAGCGCTGGGCGGCGCCGGCCGACGGGGTGGCCGGGCCCGAGCGCCGGGCGGCCAGCACCCGGGTGGCCTCGGCATCCGGGCCGACCTCGGCGAATTCGGCCATGATGTCGCGCACGTCGAGCATGCTCGGCCGGTCCTCCGGCTCGAAGCTGAGCAGGCTGAGCAGCAGATCGCTGAGCGGTCCGGCATTGCGCGGTTCGCTGATCTGGCCGTTGGCGGCCGCGTACAGCAGCGCCAGCGGATTCGGGTTGGTGCCGTAGGGCGGTTCGCCTTCCAGTGCGTGGAAGAGCGTGGCGCCCAGGGCGAATACGTCCGCGGCCGGCGTCGGTTCCGCTCCGCGCGCGACCTCGGGGGCGAGGTAGGCGGCGGTGCCGGAGATGAGTCCGGTGGCGGTCAGCGTGACATCACCCTTGGACTTGGCGATGCCGAAGTCGGTGATCTTCACGGCGCCGTTGTCGCCGAGCAGGATGTTGCCGGGCTTGACGTCGCGATGGACGATCCCGGCGCGATGCGCGGCGATGAGCGCGGATGCCACCTGTTCGCCGATGCGGGCGACCTGCGGCAGCGGCAGCGTGCCCTGCGCGGACAGCACCACCGCCAGACTCTGCGACGGCAGATACTCCATGACCAGGCACGGGTCACCCTCGTGCTCGGTGATGTCGAATACGACGATGGCGTTCGGGTGCTGGAACCGGGCCGCGTTGCGAGCCTCGCGTGCGGCGCGCTGCCGCACGATGTCCTTGTCTGCATCCGACAGGCTCGGCTGGGTGAGGATCTGCTTGACCGCCACGGAACGTTCGAGCCGCTGATCCACGGCTCGCCAGACGACACCTGTGCCGCCGCTACCAATCCGTTCGACCAGGCGGTAATGCCCTGCGATCACTTGGCCGGTTTCGATGGCACTACTCCGAAGTTCTCCGAGATGACTGTGACAATGCGGTTGCCCGCGCGTTTCCCCGCACGAGTGTAGCGGGCGTCGCGCGGATCTCCGACGTCAGCGTGAGATATGAGCGAGATCTCGGTGAGATCTACACCGCAATCGAGTGACCGCCGCGTAACCGGTTAGGCGAACCCGCTGGTCGAAGCCCATCTATGACGGGACATAGACCAATTGGTTTGGTGCGTGTTTGCTCCCACACACCGACGGCGTTCAGCTACCTTTCACCCCCGAAGCCGGGGCGGGGACCGCCGCGGGCCACTCGGCGCGCGTCAATTGCGCCGCGTCCGCCTGGTCGAGCTCGACGTCGAAGACCTCGGCGAGCACCTTCGGCAACTCGGCGACCTCGAGTTCGCGCACCTCCTCCGAGCCGTCCGGGTAACTGGTGGTCCAGGTGGTGCCGTCCAGCTGGTGGTGCACCTCGGCGTGGAAGCGCTGCACGAACGGCCGCGTGGTGAACGGCGAACGCGCCGAGGTGGACACGTAGTGGTTCCCGACCGCGAAATCGACGCGGTACTGCGGGGTGGTGACGAAGGTGTGGCGGTCCACCCAGCCGTCCCGGCCGAACTGGTACAGCGTCCACAGCTCGCCGCCGGCCGCGTCGACGGACCGCTCCAGCCGGAAACGCCATGCGCCCGCGCTGAATTCACCGCGATCGGGAGCCAGCTCGATCGGTTCGACCGGCCCCCACCCGAAGCCGACATCACACAGCCAGCGGCGATCGTCGTCCACGGCCTTGACCCGCAGCAGCGCGTGGGTGGCCGGGCGCAGGTTGGTCGCGCCGCGCGTGACGCGGGCCGACATGGCGGTGAACTCGAAGCCGAGCCGCTCCAGCGCGGCGGCGAACAGGCCGACGTTCTCGTAGCAGTACCCGCCGCGCCGCCGCCGGATCAGCTTGTCCTGCAGCGCTTCCGGATCCAGCGGGATGCCGCGGCCGAGAATGATCTCCAGGTTCTCGAACGGGATGGTGGTGGTGTGGGCGCGCACCAGTTCGCGCAGGGTGGCCAGGGTGGGCATGCGCTCGCCGGTGAATCCGATCCGGGCCAGGTAGGCGTCCAGGTCGAGGTCCGCGCCCTGCCAGGTGTACGAGGGGTCCGCCGGTGTGGTCATCGCTGCCTTCCTGTTGCGCCGAATTCGCCAAGATCAACGGTATTCGGCGGGAAAGTGTTCCGGCGGCAGCGGGTGCCGGATCAGCGCACGGAGTCGGCCAGGGTGGGCAGGCCCTCGCGATAGGTGGGGTACATCGGCTTCCAGCCCAGGTCGGCGCGCGCCTTGGCGTTCGAGACGCGGATGGAGAAGTCCAGCATCTGGGCGGCCGCCAGCGGTGAGGCCATGCGCACCAGGCGGGCCGGGAGCCGGCGCGGCGGCCGCGCGCCGACGGTCTCGGCCATGGCGTCGAACATGGTGTCCCAGGTGATCGGCTCGTCGTCGACGATGTTGTACGCCTGGCCGGCGCCGCCGCGTTCGAGGGCGGCGACGGTCGCGGCGGCGGCGTCGGCGAGGTGGACGAAGCCGACGTATCCGGTCCCAGTGCTCGGCAGCGGGAACATGCCCAGCCGCAGCGCCCGCACGAAGCTCTCCGACGCGCCGGGACCGTAGAACAGGCCGTAGCGCAGGGCGATTCCGTCGATGCCGGGTGCGCGCCAGGCGCTCGATTCGGCCTCGTGCAGTGCGCCGATGATGCCGTCGGTGACATCGCCCTGGATGCGGCCGAACGGGTCCTGCTCGGTCACCAGCCGCGAGCCGTGGTCGCGCAGACCGTATCCGACGATCAGCGACTGGGTGAGATAGCGCCGCGCCCCGGTGCGCTGGGCCAGCTCCACCAGATGCTTGCTGCCGATCTCGCGTAACGCGTTGGTGCGCAACAGACCCGGCGCGTGATAGTGGGTCGGCGGCGAGTACCGGTAGGAGGTGAGCTGGTGGATGACCGCGTCGGCGGTCAGTCGTTCGGTGGCGCGCATCAGGTCCGAGCGGTCCATGACATTGGCGACCAGCGGGGTGGCCCCGAGCGAGCGCGCGACCTCGGCGCCGCGACCGCCGCGGGTGAGCGCGTACACCTGATGCCCGGCCTGCCGCAGCGCCGTGACCAGTGGCCGCCCGATCGCTCCCGTCGCACCAGCCACCACGACTTTCATTGCGCCTCATCCCGTCTCACCGCGCCGATATCGACTGCGAGCCTACTGTCCGGGGACGGGATCGGGTGGATCGTGGTCAGCACCGAACGGCCGCGCTCAGGCCGCGCATTTGGCGTTCGGAGGCGCGGGCGGGGCGGTGTTCACGCCGGCCGCGACATCGACGAGGTAGTCGTGGTCGCCGCCCAGCGGCTCACTGCCGAGCAGCAATCGCTGGACCGCACAACCGGATTCGAAGAACACCGGATTGATGCCGTGGTCGCCGGGCACCACGCGGCCCTCCAGATCACGGCCGCTGACCACGGTGTACATGGAGACCGGGTGGCCGGAGAGGGTCAGTGAGGCGCGCATTTCGAGCGACTGGGTGTAGGGCACCAGGGGGTCGGCGGTGCCGTGCAGCAGGACCGCGCGCTTGACGTCCATGCGGTTGGTCATGAGCGCCGGCGACCGGTCGAGGTAGGACTGCAGGCAGGCCGCCGGGGTGCAGCCGCCCGCGTCACGTTCGATCTCGGCCCGCAATTGTGGTCCGGCCAGGCCGGATTCGAGCCAGGCGGTGACGTCGTCGGCGTGACCGAAGGTGTCGACCCAGTAGTCGTAGGTGCCGGACGGGGCATAGGCGGCGGCCAGCCCGCTGGTCACACCGCCCTGACTCCAGCCCCAGAGCACCGTGGGACCGATGCCGGGGTGCTCGCCGCGGTACCACTGGGTGGCCGCGACGGTGTCGCGCCAGCCCGCCCAGACGTTCCACTCCCCGGTCCGCCAGGTGCCGGCGTCGGAGCGCTGATCCATGGTGACCAGGGCCGCGCCGGTCTGCCGGACGATCGAGGCCAGGTAGTCGGGGAAGTCGCTCGCGCTGCCGGCGTGGCCGTGCACCGCCACGATGAGTCCGCGGGCGCCGCCGTCGGGTTCGTAGACCCGGCCGGTGGCGGTCTCACCGTCCACCGTGAGCGTCACCGGCCGCATCGACACGTCGCCGGGCGGCTCGCTCGAAACCATCGGGGCCGCAACCACCGTCGCCGCGAACACGCCCGCGACCGCACCGACCACCCGCATCCCTCGCCAACGGACACCCACGCCCGGCATCGTCGCATGTGCGCGGGGCCCGGCCGGGTACCCACGCCGGGCGATTTCCCGGGCGCGGGGTGCCCGCGGATTCGGATGGCGGAGGCTAGGATTCGACCATGCGTTCGATGGATGCCGCGGAGCGGCGGGCTCGGCTGGGGGTGCGGCACCGGCTGGCCGCCGGGGTGCGCGGCGACGCGGTCGAGCAGATCGTGCGGTCGATGGTGGTGCTGCACGCCACCGATCCGGCCACCGTGTACCTGTCCGTCGCGGCGCGCGGAGTGGGGATCGAACCCGGGCACGTGGAACAGGCGCTCTACGACGATCGGACGCTGCTGCGCATGCTGGCCATGCGGCGCACCATGTTCGTCGCGCCGGTCGACCTGGTGCCGGTGCTGCAGGCGTCGGTGGCGGATGCCTTGGCGCACAAGCAGCGCAAGACCTACGGGCGGTACATCGAACAGTCCGGGGCGGTGACGGGCAATGTCAGCGCTTGGCTGAACGAGGTCGAGGCGGAGACGCATGCGGCGCTGCTGGCGCGGGGCAGCGCGACCGGGGCGCAGTTGAGCAAGGAGGTGCCGCGCCTGCGGACCCAGGTCGACACCGCGCCGGGCAAGCCGTATTCCAAGCCGACCAATATCACCACCTGGGTGCTGGTGACGCTGGGTTGCGAGGGCCGGATCGTGCGCGGGCGGCCCAATGGGAGCTGGGCCAGCAGTCAGTACACGTGGGCGCCCATCGAATCCTGGCTGCCGGAGGGGATTCCGGCGGTGCCGGTGGACGAGGCGCGGGCGGATCTGGTCCGGAAGTGGTTGCGCGCCTTCGGTCCCGCACCGGTGAGCGATCTCAAGTGGTGGACCGGGTGGACGCTGGGCGAGGTCCGCAAGGCGCTCGCGCCGGTGGATACCGCCGAGGTCGACCTGGGTGGCGAGACCGGCCTGGTTCTCGCCGACGATCTGGAATCGACGCCCGCCCCGGAACCCTGGGCCGCGCTGCTGCCCGCCCTCGACCCCACGCCGATGGGCTGGCAGTCCCGGGACTGGTACCTCGGCCCGCACCAGCCCGCGCTCTTCGACCGCAATGGCAATGTCGGCCCGACGGTGTGGTGGGACGGCCGCATCATCGGCGGCTGGGCGCAGCGTCCGGACGGCGAGATCGTCTGGCGGCTGCTGGAGGACGCAGGCTCCGACGCCGAGCGCGCCATCGCCGCGGAAGCCGAACGCATGGGGGCGTGGTACGGCGATATCCGCCCGATTCCCCGATTCCGAACGCCGCTCGAACGCGAGCTCACCGCCTGAGCCGCGCGCCGGCACTCCGTCGAATACCGCCGCGCCGGTCCGCGATCCGGGCCGCAGATCGGCTGCGAGTTTGCGATCGAATGTCGATCTCATTGCACGGCAGGGTATTCGACGGTTGTGGCCCGGCCCGGACACTACTGTGAGGTTGCTGCCCACGAGTATTCGGAGAAATTCTGCGGGCCTACCGGGCGGCAGGCTGTTACTGTCGGCATTGTTATTCGCACGATCCGGGCCGGGATACGGGGAGATCCAGGGGTTCGGCGAGTTTTCGGAGTGTGTCATGGCGTTGACGAATCGGCTGGTCTCCCCGGCTGCACCGCACATCGATTCGGCCGGCGCGCCGCACGGTAACTCCGCCGAGGGGCGGCCCGCACCCGCGCCGCCGCGAAACGACCTGTGGGGCGACGCCTTCCGGGATGCGGCGCTGGGTATGTGCGCGGTGCTGTCGGCGACCGACGGGCGCATCGATCCCGCGGCGCGCATGCGGGTCGCGCAAATGGTCGGCGCGCACGAGGTCCTGCGCCTGCGTTCCCCCGAGGACCTGCGAAATCTGTTCGAGGACAATTGCGCCCGGCTCATCATGGACCCCGCGTTCGGGCACGCCTACGTGATGGCGCAGATTTCCAAGGCCACCGATTTTCCCGAGCAGGCGGCCGCGGTGGTGCGGATCGGGCTGGTCGTCGGGCAAACCGACGGCGAACTCGGCGCACACGCGCTCACGGTGATTCGCGAGGCTTGTCAGGTTTTGCGTCTGGACCCGCACGAATTCGGTCTGTAAAGCCCTCTGGCTTTTGCTGGACATTGCCCGGAGCCGTCCCGCATTCTTGGAGCGTTTGCTGCCTAGCGAGGGGATTCACTCTGCATGGCGATCCAAGGGTTCCTCAATATTCTGCTCGACACCGTCCACCCCAATCGGGGCTGGCGGTACTGCGGCTGGTGCGAAGGCACCGGGGCCGCAGGCTATTCCGACAGCGGGTCGGCGATCCTGTGCACCGGCTGCGGCGGCATCGGCTGGCTCGTCGATCCGCCCGTGTACCGGCGCTGACCAGACGATTCACCCCCGGCGGAGTGGCACACCGGGGGTGAATCGACGGAAAGGGCTGTCTCACATATCGAGTCCGAGGTCCAGTACTCGGACCGAGTGGGTGAGCGCGCCGACGGCCAGGTAGTCGACGCCGGTGCGGGCGTAGTCGGCCGCCATGTCCAGCGAAAGTCCGCCCGAGGACTCGAGTTTGGTGCGCGGCGACCGGGTGTTGCGGCGCTGTACGGCCGCCTGGGTGGCCCACAGCGGGAAGTTGTCCAGCAGCACTAGTTCCACGTCCTCGGCGAGGACGGCGTCGAGCTGGTCGAGGCTGTCCACCTCGACCTCGCACTCGATGTCCGGGTTCAGTTCCCGCACAGCGCGCAGCGCGGCAACCACCGAGCCCGCGGCCACCACGTGGTTGTCCTTGATGAGCGCGGCATCGCCCAGCCCCATGCGGTGATTGACGCCGCCGCCGACCCGCACCGCGTACTTCTGCAGGGCCCGCAGGCCGGGGAGGGTCTTGCGGCTGTCGCGGATGCGGCAACCGGTGCCCGCCACCGCGTCCACCCACTGGGAGGTGGCGGTGGCGATTCCGGACAAGTGGCACACCAGGTTCAGCAGCGTGCGCTCGGCGGTGAGCAGCCCGCGGGTGGGTGCGGCCAGGCTGAGCACGACGTCACCGGGCTGCACCCGGGTACCGTCCGCGACGCGGCCGGTGACCTCGTAATTGCCCGCGCCCAGCACCTCGTCGAGCACGAGCAGGCCGACATCCAGCCCGGCCACCGTGCCCGGCTGGCGAGAAGCCATGTCCGCCTTGGCGACCGCGTCCGCGGGCACCGTGGCCAGCGTGGTGATATCGGGCCCGTACCGCAGATCCTCGTCGAGGGCGGTGCGGATGAGCGCGACCACCGCGTCGCGGTCCAGTCCGGCGTCGAGGGTCATTGCTGCACTCCTTCTTCGATGACGTGTCCTGCGCCCCGGGCGATGCGGTTCCGGACCGCAATGTCGTTCCTGACCGCGAAGCCGTGCGAGACGGCGAGCCCCGGCATGACGGCCGGGCCCGTCACGAGGCGACGGGCACGGCGGCCCGGCCCCACGCCTGCCCCGGCTCGATGCTGTCGGCAACGAGCTTCGGCCGCCCGTCGGACCCGAGCCGCACCGCGATGCTGCGCCGCAGTTCCTCCCGCGGCTCCGGGTAATCCGACCGCGTATGGCAGCCGCGGCTCTCGGTGCGCGCCGCCGCCGCGACCAGCAGCGCCCGCGCGGTCAGCGTGAGCGCGGAGTCCTCCAGCTCGCGAATGATCGCCGCCGCCGAATCGGAGTGCGCGACTGCGCCATCGCTGGACGCGTCCACGGCATCGTCGGCCCGGCCGACAGCTGCGCCGTTCCCGTTCAGCGCCCATTCGACGGTGATGCCGGGCGCGGCATTGTCGGCGACCAGGCCGACCATGCGCAGGACGGCGGCGCGCAGGCCGTCACCGTCGCGAACGACCGAGGCGTGCTCGGTCATCAGCTCCTGCAGCAACTTTCGATCCGCACGGGGGAAGCGTAGCGGGCCGACCTCGGCGATCGGGCGGGCCGCGCCCCGGCGTTCGGCGGCCGCCACGCCCGCGCGCTCGCCGACCACCAGGCCCTCGAGCAGGCTGTTGGAGGCCAGGCGATTCGCGCCGTGCAGGCCGGTGCGGGCCACCTCACCGGCGGCGTACAGACCGGGCACCGTGGTGCGGCCGGCGGTGTCGGTGAGGATGCCACCGCACTGGTAGTGCGCGGCCGGCGCGACCGGGATCAGATTTGTGGTGGGGTCGATGCCCGCGGCCAGGCACGAGGCGGTGATGGTCGGGAAGCGTTGCGGGAAGCCCTCGATCGAACGGCCGTCGAGGTACACGTGGTCGGTGCCGAGCTCGTGCATGCGGGCCGCGATGGCGCGGGAGACCACGTCGCGCGGGGCCAGATCGCCGCGCGGGTGCACGCCCGCGGTCACCGAATTGCCTTCGGAATCCACGAGAATCGCGCCCTCGCCGCGCACCGCCTCGCTGATCAGCGGGCGGCGCCCCAGGCCGCCGGGCGTGAACAGCACGGTGGGGTGGAACTGCAGGAATTCCAGGTCCGCCACCAGCGCCCCGGCCCGCAGCGCCAGCGCGATGCCGTCGGCGGTGGCCCCGGCGGGATTGGTGCTGCACGCGTACAGCTGGCCCAGCCCGCCGGTGGCGAGCAGCACGGCGGGCGCGTGCACGATGCCGAAGCCCTGGCCCGACACCACGATGACACCGCGCACGCCCTCGGGCCCGGTCACGATGTCGAGCACGACGGCCCCGAACAGCACCGGCAGTCCGGCCGTGTTCAGCGCCCGCTGCACCTCGGCACCGGTGGCGTCTCCGCCCGCGTGAATGATGCGGCGGGTGCTGTGGCCACCCTCGCGTGTCCGCGACACCTGACCATCGCGCCCGAGATCGAACACCGCGCCCAGATCGGTCAGCGCGGCCACCGCGTGCTGCCCGCCCTCGACGATGGACCGCACCGCGTCGGCGTCACACAGTCCGGCCCCGGCGACCACGGTGTCCTGCACGTGCGATTCCACCGAATCCCCGTGCGGTGCAACGACCGCGATCCCGCCCTGTGCGTACTGCGTGGAGGTGTCGGTGGGCCCGCCCTTGCTGAGCGTCAGCACCCGCAGCCCGCGTAGGGACGCGGTCCGCGCGGCGGTCAGGCCGGCCACCCCGCCACCCACGACGACGAGATCCGCCTCGGCTTCCCAGGTGATGGAAATCGATGTATTCACCATTGCTCATCCCTCCCCTGACGGGGGACGACGTGGCTACTCGCCGCCGCCGGGGTTGCCGATCTCGATCATGCGCTGCACCGAATTGCGGGCCAGGGCAGCGGTTTCGGCATCGACGTGGACCTCGTCGCGGTTCTCCACCAGGCAGCGGAGCAGGGCGGCGGGGGTGATCATCTTCATGTACTGGCAGGAGGCCCGGTCGTTGACGGGCTGGAAGTCGATGCCGGGGGCGGCTTTCCGCAGCTGGTGCAGCATGCCGACCTCGGTGGCGACCAGGACCTGGTTCGACTTGGCCGCCTTCGCGGCGTCGATCATGCCTCCGGTCGAGAGGATGTGCACCCGGTCGGCCGGGAACTCGCCCGCGCCCGCCAGATAGAGAGCCGAAGTGGCGCAACCGCATTCGGGGTGCACGAACAGCTCGGCGTCCGGGTGGGTGCGGGCCTGCTCGTTGAGCTCGTCGCCGTTGATGCCGGCGTGCACGTGGCACTCGCCCATCCAGATGTGCATGTTCTCGCGGCCGGTGACGCGCTTGACGTGCGCGCCCAGGAACTGGTCCGGCAGGAACAGCACCTCGCGGTCCGGGTCGATGGAGGCGACCACGTCGACGGCATTGGAGGAGGTGCAGCAGATGTCGGTCAGCGCCTTCACCGCGGCGGTGGTGTTCACGTACGAGACCACCAGCGCGCCCGGGTGCTCGGCCTTCCAGTCGCGCAGTTCCTCGGCGGTGATGGAGTCGGCCAGCGAGCAGCCCGCGCGCTGGTCCGGGATGAGCACGGTCTTCTCGGGGCTGAGGATCTTGGCGGTCTCGGCCATGAAGTGCACACCGCAGAAGACGATGGTGTCCTCCGGCGCCTCCGCGGCGATCCGGGACAGGGCCAGGGAGTCGCCCACGTGGTCGGCGATGTCCTGGATCTCGGGCAGCTGGTAGTTGTGCGCCAGGATGGTGGCATTGCGCTCACGCGCCAGCCGCTTGATCTCCGCCGCCCATTCGGGGGTGGCCTCCACACCGGAGTATCCCGACGGGCCGTCCGTGATGCGCTCGGTCAGCGTCATCGTCGCGCCCACTGCTGCAGCCATGGCATGGCTCCTTCTCTCATGCGCCCGGCAACCTCGCCGATTCGCATCCAACCGGTTTTCGACTTAGAATCGAAAACGTGGCCCATCGTAGCACCATCCACGAAACACTCACCGCGGTGTTCCAGGTTCGTCGCTTCCCTGACACCATCCGTGCAGGTGAGAGCACTAGCGTGGGTGGGATTGCCATCTCCGACCGCTGCCCGCCGGGTCAGCGCACCGAACTCGCGGTGCTGTTGTGGGAACGCGCCCTGGACCCCGCCAAGGGCACCTGGTCACTGCCCGGCGGCCGCCTGCGCGACGACGAGGATCTCGATACGTCCGCGGCCCGCCAGCTCGCCGAGAAGGTCGATGTCCGCGAGCTGACCCACCTCGAGCAGGTGTGGGTCTTCAGCGACCCCGACCGGGTGCCCGGCGACCGCCGAATCGCCTCGGCCTATCTGGGTCTGGTGCCGTTGACCGCCGAACCGGTGCTTCCCCACGACACCAAGTGGCACCCGGTCTCGGATCTGCCGGACATGTCCTTCGACCACGGCACGGTCGTCCGCCACGCGCGAAACCGCTTGGCCGCCAAGCTGTCCTACACCAATATCGCCTTCGGCCTGGCCCCCGCCACCTTCACCATGTCCACCCTGCGCGAAATCTATTGCGCCGCACTGGGCTACGACGTGGATACCACCAACCTCCAACGAGTGCTGACCCGCCGCAAGGTGATCACCCCCACCGGCGCGACCTCCTCCCCCGGCCGCGCGGGCGGGCGGCCGGCCGCCGTCTACCGCTTCACCGACTCCGGGATCCGCGTCACCGACGAATTCGCCGCCCTCCGCCCGCCCAGCTAGCCGCGCGGACCGACCCGCCTAGGCCGGTATTGTCGCCGCCCGGTCCGGATCGGTCACCGGGTCCAGCTTCCGGACCCGGATCGTGATCGCGACCACGATCGCCGCCAGCACGAAAAAGCCTGCGCCCCAATAGAACCCGACATCGTAGCTGTGAATCGCGGCGCGCGCCGGCAGATCCGGGGTGGGCGCGTGATTGCGCGCGTATCGCGTCGAGACCTGCACCGCGATCGTGGTGAGCAGCGCGGTTCCGATCGAGGCGCCGATCTGCTGCACGGCGTTCAGCAGGCCGCTGGCCACACCGGCGTCGCGATCGTCGATCGCGTACAGCGCGGTGGCCTGCATGGCCACGAAGATCTGCGCCATGCCGAGCGCTATCACGATCTCGGCCGGCAGCACGGCCGCCCAGTAGGGGTACCCGGCCCGCAACTGCGCCAGATAGATCAGGCCACCCGCCCCGAGTTGCGCACCGGCCAGCATCAGCACGCGCGGCCCGACCTGGGGCAACAACTTGCTGGCTATACCCGCGGAAACGACGATGCCGAAAGGAAAGGGCAGGAAGGCGATTCCGGCCTGCAACGGCGAATACCCGAGCGTCTGCTGGAAGTAGTAGCTGAGGAACAGGAAGACCGCGTACATCGCGACCGGAACCAGCAGCGCGACCAGGTACGAGCCGCCCCGATTCATCTCGCCCGGAATACGCAGGGGCAGCAGCGGATTGGCGACCCGCGCCTCGATGGCGACGAAGGCCAGCAGCAGGCAGACACCGGTCACCAGCAGCGCGACGGTGCCGGCCGCGCCCCATCCCGTCTGCGCCGCACGATTGAACCCGTACACGACGCTCGCCAGTCCCGCGGTCACGAGAACCACACCGGGCAGGTCGTAGCCGCCCGCCCGGCGGACCGGCACGTCCCGCACGACGACCAGCAGGGCCGCCGCCGCGGTGGCGGCCGCGATCGGAATGTTCACCAGCAGGCACCAGCGCCAGGACGCGTACTCCGTCAACGCTCCGCCGCCGATGAGCCCGACCGCGAACCCCGCTCCGGACACACCCCCGAAGACGGCGAAGGCGCGAGCCCGCTCCTGCGCCGCGGTGAACGTCACCGACACCAGCGACAGCGCCGAGGGCGCCAGCAGTGCCGCGAACATGCCCTGCAGCGCCCGGCCGGCGAACAGCATGCCCGGGCTCACCGCCGCCCCGGCCAGCGCCGAGGCCATCGCGAACCCGACCAGGCCGATGAGGAAGATCCGCCGCCGTCCGACATAGTCGGCCAGGCGGCCGCCCAGCAGCAACAGGCCACCGAACATGAGCGTGTAGGCCGTGAACACCCATTGCTTGTCGGCATCGCGGATGCCGAGGTCGGCCTGCGCGTAGGGCAGCGAGATCGTCACGATCGTCGCGTCCAGGACGACGAGCAATTGCGCGATCGACAGCACCAGCAGTGCCCACCAGCGACGATCGGATGCCGCCCGTTCTTCGGACATGAAGCTCACCCCTTACTTGTCGGTTTCCTGCGACCGCGCCGGTCTCACGCGACCGCGCGATTGGTGAAGGTCCGCCCGGGAAGGCGGCTCGCCACGAAATCCACCGCGGATCCGAGCACGCCGATGACGAGGATGATGGCCACAACCTGGTTGTAGGCCAACTGATCTCGGGCATTGAGGATCTGATAGCCCAGACCCGACCGGACCCCGAGCATCTCCGCGGGTACCAGCACGATCCAGGCGGTACCCAGACCCAGGCGCAGACCGGTCCGGACATGATCACGCACGGCCGGAATGATCACGACCCGCAGCTGTTCCACCCGCGTCGCGTGAAACGACCGCGCCACGTCCAGAAAGCCGCGGTCGATGGCGTGCACCCCGGAGACGGTGTTCAGCAGGATGGGCCACACGGCCGCGGCCGCGACCAGGAAATAGACCGGCTGATTGCCGATTCCGAACAGCGCGATGGCGATCGGCGTCCAGGACAGCGGCGAGATCATGCGCAAGAACTGCACGATGGGCGTGGCCGCCCGCTCGATCCGCATGCTCAGGCCGATCAGCAGACCCGCCGGGACTCCGATCACCATTGCGATGGCCAGGCCGATGACCAAGCGCCACAGGCTGATCGCCGCATCCCGATACCAGCACGCCGCGCTGATACAGATCGACGATCGCCGGTAGCACCCGCTGCGGGGCGGTCTGGCGCAGCAGCGAATGCTGCGGCGCCAGTACCGAAGTCGCCAGCCACCAGAGCAGAACGGTGAGGATGATGGCCGCGGCCGCGGGCCACGCCTTGGCGACGGCCGACCGGGATGCGGTGCGGGCGGTCGGGGCGGTTCGAACGAAGGTAGAAGTCACAGCAGTTGCACCTGTTCAGCTCTGACGAGGTCGGCGGGCAGACCCAATGCCTGTGTCCCTCCGTGTGCGGCAATCGAATTCAGCACGAAGGTGTCGTCGACCAGCCCCGCGTGCGCCGTGCTCGGATCCAGGTCGTCCAGAAAGCCGCGGTCGCCGTCGACCACGGTGTCGTGCATTGCCTCGACCAGCTTCCGGGTGAAGCTGGGATAGGGGTACGGCTGGAATCCCACCAGTTGCGGTGACCAATCGGGGTGTCGCAGTTGATAGGGCGGCGCGGGATAGGTCAGCGCCGCCCGAACCGCGGGCAGTGGCTGGGGCAGGTAACTACCGGACGTCAACGCTCCGGCGGATCCATTGCGGTCCGCGGTGATTCGCACTTGGGCGGCAACCACCGCATCCGTGACCACCTGCACCGCGGACGGGCGCTCCGCGATCACGTCGTCCCTGGTGACCAGTACGCAGCAGGCATGTTCACGCCACACGTCGCCCAGAAAGGTATGGATCCGCCCGATCCCCTCGAGCTGCGCGATGGCATTGAACGGGTCCGCCACCACGTACCCGGCGATGGAGCGATTCGCCAGGGCGGGAACCATATCCGACGGGCTCATGACGACGAGTTCGACAGTGCGCTGGGATCGCGACGCACTGCGCCGCACCACCGGAGTGATGTCGTGCGCTCGCAGCAGTTGCTGGAGGACGATGTTGTGGATCGACCACCAGAACGGGATGGCGACCTGGGTTCCCGCCAGCTGCTCCAGATCCGTGATGTCCGGGGCGACAGTGAGTGCCGAGCCATTGGTGTGATTCCAGCCCAGGACTCGCACCCCCGCACCCAGAACGCGCTGGAGCTGCAGCGCCATCGGCATCAACAGATGCGCGACATCGATCTCACGAGAGACGAACGCCTCCGCCAGCCCGGCCCAACTTCGGAACATCACCGGCTTACCGCTGCTCACCCCGGAGGAATAGAGGCCCGCCGAATGCGCGATCAGCAGCGGCGCCGCATCGGTGATCGGCAGGTAACCGATGCGAAGCGCGCTCTCCCGCCGTCGCCCGATGGTGGCCGCGCTGTGGACGAGGTCCGCCGAGCCGAAGAGCCCGGCGGCGACGGTGAGCCCCGTCGCGCCCGCCAGCAGGTACCGTCTCGAAATATCCGTCAAAGAACCGCCACCTCGTCCGGGTGGTACTGCTGGAGGATGTCGTCGCGCAGCGCCGGCGTATCGCCGGTTCGGACGTCCCGCCATTCACGGCGCACGCTGCCCCGGTCGAGCAGCACGATCCGATCCGACAGCGCGATCGCTTCGTCGACGTCATGCGTGATGAGCACGACCGTGGCCGCGAGTTCGGCGACGAGTTCGGCCAGCCACTGCCGCAGGTCGATTCGGGTCGCCGGGTCCAGGGCACTGAACGGCTCATCGAGCAGGAGCAGCCGTGGCCGGGTCGCGACCGCCCGCAGCACGGCCACGCGCTGCGCCTGGCCGCCCGACAGCTCGCTCGGATATCGGTCCGCGAGGCCGTCCAAACCGAAACGCCGCAACAGGGTTTCCGGATATCGATGGTCGAATTCGTGCCGGTGAGCGGCGAATCGCCGTGCCACCGAGATGTTCTCGATGACCGTGAGCCAAGGCAGTAGCAGGGACTGCTGGAACACCACCCCGGTGCGCGGGCGAGCGCCGTCCGCGCTCCAGCTCACCGTTCCCGCGGTCAGATTCTCCAAGCCCGCCAATATCCGCAGCAGCGTGGACTTTCCGCTGCCGCTCGGGCCCAGCACGGCGAGAAACTCACCGCGATCGATCGAGATGCTCACGTTGTCCAGCACGAGATTGTCGCCGAACTTCTTCGTGCCGCAATCGAGGGTCAATTCATTTCGCAAACAAGGACACCTTCGTGAGCGGAATCGAGCGAGCGCGCCGACCATCGGCGACAGCGCTCACTCGCTTCCGGGGTTCGCGCTATGCGCCCTTTACGCCGGTCAGCCGCGTGTACATGCCGCCGTGCACGCTGTCGACGACCACGTCGCTCAGCTGTTCACGGAATACCCGCTCGAACGGCTCGAGCTTCTTGTAGTGCGATCCGACGATGAACGACTTCAGGAAGTTGTACCCATTGATGGCGGGGTACCCGAATCCGGAGGTTCGCGGCAGGGCATCGATGATGCGCACACCGGTACCCGGCTTCAGGTTCGCGAGGAGCTCTTCCAGTTTCCGCGAAGGGTCCGGAACGCAGCTCATCGCAATGCAACTGAAGACCACGTCGACGTCTCGAAGCAGCGGTGTCGTCGCGATGTCGTCGACCACGAGCTTCACATTGTTCCACCCGTTCGCCGCCACCCGCTTCTCCGCCTTGGCGAGAATGGCCGCGTTGTTGTCCAACCCGATCACCCGGCCCGACGGGCCGATCGCGTCGATCAGAGCCGGGAAGGCAAGTCCGGTACCGCATCCGAGATCGGCCACCGTCTTACCGGACAGGTCCATTCCGGCGACCAGGGCCGGGTGCAGCTTGTCGATTCCACCGAGTGACAGGACCCACGCGGTCCGGTCGTAGATCGGTGCCGCGATATCGTATCGTTCTGCGAATTTCATACCCACTCCCTCAGGTTCTCTTCGGCCGAAGCAGTTATCGTCGAGTCAGTCGAACTCGGAAGCCGCCCTTGATCACCGGCGCCAGGCCGGGATCCTCGCGAAGTGACCACTGTGGCGGCACTTCGATCTTGTAGCGGCTGAAGATCAAGGCCACGAGGTACGGCGCGATCAGGTACCCCAATTGGGCGCCGGTGCATCGGTGTGGGCCCGCACCCCACGCCAGATAGTGCAACACCCGAGGCTGATCGACGCGTTTGCTCTTGTCGTAGAACCGATTCGGATCGAACGTGTCGGGATCGGTCCACCAGCGCGGGTCGCGGTGGATCGTCGAGATCGGAACGCCCAGCATCGTATTGGGCGCGATGTCGAATCCTTGGAAGTTCGCGCCGGTCGAGGTGAATCGGAGCAGGAGCGGAAGCCCTTGCATTCGCATCGATTCCTCGAAGCAGGATTTCACCCAATGCAGGCTGCGCACCGACTCGATGGACGGTTGTGAAAGATCGACAGTGCCACTCTCTTCCACGAGGCGATCCGTCGCTTCGGCGTCGAGGACGGTACGAACGACCGTTTGGGTGATCGCGCCGGCGGTAGTGCCATACGACGCGCTGGTCATGGTCGCCACATCGAAGCAGAGGTCCCAGAAGGTCATGGGGGTCTTCAGCTTCTCGTACCCCGCGAGCATGCCGTCCAGGACATCGCCGTAGGTTCCCAGAGCCGGCGAGTTCTGCCGCTCGACAACGCGATTCTTGACGATCTTCGCCGCGGTGTACACCGCCCAGGGCCGGATCTTGTACGGACCCCACGGGCGCACCAGATTCGGCGGATCAGCGATCTTCAGCGTCGATCCGAGGAACTTGGTGAAGGTCGAGAGGCCGTTGTGCAATTCATCGATCTCATGGGGAGTGAAGGGCTCGGTGAACGTCTGCTTCAGCACTCCTCGCAAGAGGGTCTGAAAAATCGCCTCCTGCAGATCGGTGACCCCCTCGGCGTCGGTCGCCACGGCGATGTTCGCATCGAGGCTGTCGAGATAGGCTTCGACATTGGCATTGAACGTGCTCTTCAGACCGTCCCGGGTGACCAGCGGACTGACGATCCGACGTCTTTCCCGGAAGAGCTCTCCCTCGATGAACGACAACCCGTTCTGCCGCTTCGCAATGACGGGATGATAGTTACCGAACTTGCTGTAGTCGCCGGAGGTATCACCCATGGCCGCGTGTGCGTCCTGCGGGTTACCCAGGACGACCAAGTCCCGCAGCGGGAACCTGATTCGGCTGACATCTCCGTACTGCCGGACAGTGTCCCGCAGGAACTTGTTGCGGTCCTTCGCGAACTCGGGGTATGAACCCATGAAACGGTGTCCCGGCGGCCCGGGCAGGTGCTCATTCGAGAAACGGCGGCTGATTATGCTGGTTTCAGAATGCACCTTCGGCGCCTCGACGTGCGGGCATTTGCTGGACATGAACAACCTTTTCCATCTCTACTTGCGGAACACATAGGCGCGAACCATGCCGCCGTGGTACCGCGCTCGGGAATCCAATGTGAGGCCGGCCTTTTCGCAGCGGGCTATGGTGTATTCCGCGCCGCGGTCCATCTCCACCTCCCTGGTCATGTGGGCGACGGGCGCCGAACCGAGAAGTCCCGCGATCCGGCGAATCAGCAACAGGCGGTACTTCAGCACCGTGCGCAGCAACTCGCTGTCCGGCAGGGCGAGTTCGATGAGCAGAAAGCGTCCGCCGTCGCGGAGCACCCGTACCGTCTCCGCCAGCGCGGCCGACGGGTCGTCCATGTCATCGAGCGCGAAACACATGACGACGGCGTCGAAAGTCGACGACTCGAAGGTCAGCGCCTCCGCGCTTCCGTGCACCAGGGCCCACTCGCTCCGCGGCCACTCCTGCCCCAGCCGCGCCAGCTTGCGCTCCGCCACCGCCAGCATCTGCTCATTGAGATCGACGGCGCAGTAGGACATCGGAAAGCGATATTCGGCGGCCAGCGCGGACGCGATCTCGGCCGTCCCCGCGGCGACATCGAGCACCCTCGAACCGGCCTCGAGCCGGAGCAGGCGAACCGCCTCGCGCCGGAGCCGCTTGTCGCCACCCAATGTGAGAATCGAATTGACCAGGTCGTAGCGCGGGGCTATTTCCGTGAACATCGCCTGCGGCGTAGCCGGACGTGTCCCGACCATTCGCGTCCCTCCTCTCTGATTGCCTGACAGTTTCTGATTGCCTGACAGTTCATTCGCTTCGCCCTACCCGGCGAATCAGCTGGACAGCCGCGTCGGCGCCCACCGCCTTCACCATCGACCACGCGCCGGATCTCGCGGCCTTACCGTCGCGCAGCCAGCCCGACACCAGTCCCACGACCTGGCGGACATGAATGCGTCCCGCCAGCGCGGGAGCCTCCACCGCGGGGATACGCGCGTCGATGAGCATCGGGCCCTCGGCGCGAAGCGCGGATCGGAAGGCATTCCCGAATTCCTCGGATGTCCGCGCCGTCACCGCGGGCAGCCCGCAATGCCGCGCGAAGCTCGCGAAATCCACTGGCGCGAATTCCGATGAGGTATCCGGCCATCCCATGATCCAGCTCTCGAACTTGATGGCGGCCAGCGCGCTGTTGTTGAAAACGACGATCACCGTTGTCGATTCGACCTTCGCGGCATTGCGGAGCTCGGCCAGCGTGATGCCGATCCCGCCATCTCCCACGATCGCCACCGAGATTTCCTTCGGTCTGCGTGCGGCGACGTCCACCGCGGCCGGCACCGCGAATCCCATGGTGGCGAAGGATGCGGTCCACAGATATCTGGACGCGGACCGTACGTAGCGGTAGGCCCAGAGCGTGTTGATACCGACATCCACGCTCAGGGTGGATGCTCTATCGGCTTGCGCGAGCTCATGATCGATGATCTGCGCGGCCGTGGCCGCGCGCAGTTCCCGCGCACTCTCCCGCGGTCCATTTCGCCGCGATGCGCCGGGCCGGGCGATATCGCGCACGGCGACAGGATCATTCGACGATCCGATCAGCGCCTCCAGCAACTCCCGTGCGTCTCCGAGCAGGCCGATCGATTCGGGTGGGAGACGAAGAAAAGTCAGTGGATCGGCATTGATCGACACCACCGGACCGTTTCCGACGAGCTCGAATGCGGAGCCGCGCCAGGACACGCCCACCAAAACGACAAGCCGGCTCTGCCGGATGTTCTGCATCGCTTCGTCATGGCCGGATGTCCCCACCAGGCCGTCGCAGTGTTCGCCTAGAACATCCGCGGCCAAGGCACCCATGGTGCAGTAGAGCGGAGCTCCCGTGCGTGACGCCAACTCGAGCAGTTCACGCCGTGCGCCGGCTGCGCCACGGCCCACAACGATCGAGACATTCTCGGCCGCTTCGAGCAGTTCCGCGGCCCGCGCGATCTCGTCGCGGGCGGCCATCGTGCTACCGGGAAGCCCGATCAACGACGTCGGAATCCCTTGCGCGTTCGAACTTTCCACGAGCGCCGCACTGTTGCCCGCCGCTATCGCGGAGCTGGCGACGTGAATGTGCGTCACGCCCTTACCCCCGGCGGCCACGGTCTGCAACGCGTCTCGAAGGCGAGTCGAATCCTTGGCGGTGCCGTCCAGAACCACCGATATCGCCGATATCTCCCCCAGCACGTCCACCGGATCCAGGAACCAGCGGTCGATTTCGAAGGAGACCAGCAGCACCGACGCGCTGTCGAACGAAGCGTCGTAGAGCCCGTTCAGCTGCGCGAGCAGTTCCGCGGGCGAGGTCACCAGGGCACACGCCGTGGTCCCCTCGGCCTTGAAGGCCGCGGTTGCCCGCATGGCGGCCGCCTGCGTATCGGCGACGACATGCACGTCGAGGTCGGTCGATTCACTCGCCGAACCGAGCCGCGCACAGCTGCTTCGCGAGAGATACACCGAGTCGACGCCGCGACCCGCTATCGCACCGAGCAGATCGCTCGCGAACCGGACGGCATCGGCGTCGACCCTCCCGCCGGACAGCGCCGGTTCCATTTCCAGCGCGGAGGTCAGGATCACGACCGGACCGTGCTCGCGGCCGGCCTCTTCCAGCCTCGAATTCAGCTCACTCGGGTTTCCGGCCCAGAACACCGGGATTCCGAAGGCCTGAGCCAGATCTCGGATCGTCGCACCGGATTCCGCTGCGCACACGACGGTGACGGGAACCGCGTAGCGTGCGGCGGTGGACAGTTCCGCGATGTACTGGTCCAGGGACGCGAGGTCGGTCAGCGCATAGCATCGATCACCGGCCGCCAGCGCGAGACCGATCGACATCGGCAGCGCCGACCCCTCGGCCTCCAGATTCCAGGCACTGTGGACATTCGCGTGCTCGCTCAGGAATCTGCGCGACAGCCGCTGGATCGGTCCTGGGTCGACGGCCACCGACGCACCCGCCAGTCGCCGTGTGAGCACCGCCCACCCACCGGGCAGCTCGGCGTCGCCCGGTGTGCCGGAGGGCTGCTCCGATGATGCTTGTGCCGGAACGTCTTTGCGGCTCGACACCGCGGAGGTCAGGGACTCCAGAATCGCCGGAATATCACCCGCGATTCCAACCCGCCGGCATCCGGCGTCGAACCCGGACGTGGCGAGATCGGTGATTTCGATCAGGATATTCGCCGCGGGAAAGTACCGCTCCACTCCGACGGTTCGCCGCCCGATCAGCAGCACGGTGCCGTCGGCCGCGGATGTTTCACGGTCGTCGACCGGGGTTACCAGCGCCTCCGGGATTCCCGACTCGGGCAGGGCCACCAGTGGAGCCGCCAGCGCGTGTGCGAGCAGGCGCGCGCGATCGACCGATTTCCTGCTGCCGGAACCCAATACGATTGCCGTCGGGTTCGCGCACAGGTGGTCGGCGAGGTCGTCGATGCGTTTCTTGTCGACCTTCGTGGCACTGCGGCGATCCAGCCGATACGGGCTCGCCTGTTCCCTCTCATCGACCGGTGCGTTCAGCAGATCCGACGGGACCGCGACATGAGCCGACGTCTGCTCGAGCCGTATCGCGAGCATGATCTGGTCGAAGACGCCGATCTGGTCGGCCGACATGATGTCCGATGAGCGCCACGTACCGTCCCGGAACAGCCGCGAGGATTCGATCTCCTGGAACGACTTCGTCCCGACACCGGCCAGCGGAACCTGTCCGGATATCGCCAGCACCGGCACCCGGTCGTAGAGCCCGTCATAGACGCCGGGCAACAAATGCGTGGCGCCGGGGCCGGCCGTACCGAAGCACACACCCACGGTGTCCGAACCGCGCGCGTAACCGACGGCCATCCAGGAGGCCGCGCTTTCATGGCGAACCGCGATGAGCCCGATCTCTTCCCGCCGCCCGACCGCGTCGACGAGGCAATTCACCGATTCCGCGGGCATCCCGAAGATGTAGCGCACATCGTTGCGGACCAATCGATCCACCAGCGCATCGGCGAACCGGGGACGGCCCATCAGATCGGCCCCCAGGTGCGGATTCATCTGTGGCATGGGCTTGCCTCCATTCCGCGGTATCCCTCCGCGAGTACATCGACAATGTCGGCTAGGTGCTCGAGTGCGGGCACGGTGATCCGGACGCCGAGGTCCGGATATTCACGGACGGCGATCCCCGAGCGGGCGAAGCAATCGACAAGAGAGGCCGTGTGCGGCATGGGCATCCAGAGAAAGTTGCCGCCCGATTCGGGGACGGCGAGTCCGTGCTCGCGAACCGATTCGGTGAACAACGACCGGCACTGCACGACCGAATCGACCTGGGCGGCAAGCTCGTTGCTCACCTCCAGCGAGGCGATCGCCGCGGCCACCGCCATCCGGTTCACACCGAAGGGCAATGCGGCCGTTCGACAGGCACCGATCAGATCTCTATTGCCGACGGCGTATCCCACGCGGAGCCCCGCCAGCCCGTAGGCCTTCGAGAAGGTCCGCATGACAACAAGATTCGAATACAGGCGAGTCAGCCGGAAGATCGCGGCAGGATCGACGGTTCGATCGAAATCGATATAGGCCTCGTCCACCACGACGACCGTGTGCCGCGGAGCCGTCCGGAGCACCATCTCGATCTCGTCGAGACGCACCCGCTCACCCGTCGGGTTGTGCGGCGAACAGATCAGGATCGCGGCCGCGTCCGATCCGGCCGCCGCCACCATGGAATCCAGTGGCTGCCAGCGTCTTTCCGTGCCCGGCACCGGCACCGGCGTGCCGCCGGAGTCCACGACGACTCGCTCGTACGCGTCGAAGGCCGGAACCGCGAAGACGACCCGGCCACCATCCCCGGCAACCCGTCGCAGCACGTATCCGAGCACGCCTACGCTGCCCGGCCCGACGATGACCTGATCGGCGGCGCAGCCCACGAACTCGGCGATGGCTCCCCGCAGCGAGCCATACGACGCGGAAGGGTAGTCCGCGGCGCGGTCCACCTCTGCCTCGATCGCCTTGCGGACGCTCGGCAATGGAGCAAAAGGCAACGCATTGTTCGAAAGGTCCAGCGCGACTACCGAATAGTTGTTCTCCTCACCCGAGCGATACTCGTTCCACACGACACCCGGACGCGCCTTCATCAACCTTTCCACCGCATCCATCAGGCGACATCCTTCTTTCTGCGGGTATCGAGCTTCAGCGCATCCATGAGGAAAATGACGACCAGCGACCCGGCCATGATGCTGATCGATGAAACGGAGGGATCCATCAGCAGGATCCAGGTCGACAAATACCCCGTCGATACCACCATGTCGAAACGAAGCATGTTGTTCGCCGACTGGCTGTCGTCACGACGGATCATCCGCGCGCACTGAACGCATACGACCGGGAACCATACGAGGGCCAGCAGATACTTCTCCCCGAACTGATCGGCGGCCACCAGGAATACCGGACCCAGGTAGACGATGATCGTCCCGGCCGAGGCCACGATCGCGGCTTGCAATCGTGTTCGGCTGATGGTCGCCGAGGTCGTCAGACCGGCAGCCCTGTCGCCGTAATAGTCGGGCAGATTCTTCACCAGCCCCTTGGCCGCGAACCACACGAACAAATATGCGGCCATGCTGATGAAGGGCCAATTCCCGAGAACCGCCGGTCCGTGCTGCGCGACGGCGGGAGCCATCAGGAACGGGAAGGCGACATCCAGCGCGAAGAGGCAGATCGACAGCACCGGCCGCGCCTTC
This sequence comes from Nocardia sp. NPDC004123, assembly GCF_053603795.1. Lineage (NCBI taxonomy): Bacteria > Bacillati > Actinomycetota > Actinomycetes > Mycobacteriales > Nocardiaceae > Nocardia > Nocardia sp. NPDC004123. Next base: position 2,445 of record NZ_JBSGGG010000033.1, on the reverse strand, counting down.
ACCCGAAACGGCGGCAGGGAGTACTGGTGTGCGATGAGAACACAGATCGCCGTCATCACGACGAAGACGGGGCTCACCAGCGTCGCCAACCCCAGCATGATCGCGCACACGACATAGGAACTCAGCAGCAGCCGCCGCCGGCCGTAGAGGCCGAGCAGGTACAGGCGGGCCGGCAGGTTCTCATTGTCTTCCGCGACATCGGAATAGCCGTTGAACAGATTCGCGACCGCGCTGTACAGGAAGGTGATCGCGAAACCGATCAGCACATCGAGGTCAACCGTCAGACCGAGGAGTTTGCAGGAAAGGCAGAACGCCAGCATTCCGGGTAGGCATGTACGCGGGCGGGCGAACGAAAGGAACAGCTCGATCCGCCCCAGAATTCCTCTCGTGTATCCCTCGGACGAATGTACCCAATCGAGTCTCTCTTCTGCCGACTTGTCCAGAAATTCGTCAAGTGTCGGTATCGACATAGTTTCAGCCACGATCACAGCTCACTCGTCATGCGCAGTTGGATATTGCCCGCCCCGGGCCCCCAGCTCCTGAAACCGAAACCCTTGCCCCACGATCGGCACTCAGAACACAACTCGTCAATGCTTATACGGTGTATTGCGATTCCACCGGTGTGAGCATACACGAAATCCGTTGTCGCCCAAGGGTGTTCAACCGCTGCTTTCATCAGTTGCACACCCCCATGCGCGGTCGAAAACCGTTGGCAATTCCCGTGATTCCGCGTGGGCGGGGTATATCAGACGTCGTCTCGTATCGCAGAGAGGGTTTCAATGCTGATCGACTTCGTTCCCGACCGGAATCTGTACCCCTTCGACTCTCGCTGGTTCGACTCGTCCGCCGGCCGGGTGCACTACATCGACGAGGGGTCCGGGCCGGCAATCCTGTTCTGCCATGGCGTTCCGACGTGGAGTTTCCTCTACCGCCACATCGTGCGGGAGCTGCGCGACCGGTATCGCTGTATCGTCGTCGACTACCTGGGGTTCGGATTGTCCGAACGTCCGCAGGGATTCGGTTACACGGTCGCCGAGCACATCTCGGTCCTCGGCGAGCTGATCGATCACCTGCGACTCGACGACTTCATCCTGATGGGACACGACTGGGGCGGACCCATCGGCCTCGGGGCGGTCACCACGCGCGCGGATCGGCTGCGCGGAATCGTGCTGGGCAACACCACGTTCTGGCCGCCCGAAGCGCGGGCGAATCGGGTCTTCAGCATGCTCATCCGCACCCCCCTGATGCAGCGGCAAGTGCTCGAGCGGAACTTCCTCGTCGAGCGCGTCCTGCTCGGCGAGCTGGGGCGCAAGCTCAGCGCGGCCGAGGCCGACCACTATCGCGGGGTGCAGCCCACCCACGCGGCTCGGCCCGGCCTCGGCGTGATCGCCAAACAGATTCGTGACGCCCGGCCGCTACTGGAGCAGCTCTCCCGAGACGTGCCCGCCATACTCGCCGACAAGCCGACCCTTTTGGTCTGGGGCATGCGGGACCTCGTCTACCGCCCGAAGGCCCACATCCCCCGAATGCGAGCGACATTCACCGACCTCGAGGTAGTCGAGCTGCCGAGCGCACAGCAGTTCATCCAGGAGCACGCACCCGATGAGATCGCGACGGCGATCGCGAAGCGGTTCCCCTGAGCCTGGTGAAACGATGGGCGGCGCCACCACTCGGTAGCGCCGCCCACGTCGATCAGGCTCGGCCGCGTGCCATTTCGAGCGCGCCTAGTTCTTCCGGCCCGGCGCCTTCATCCCCGACTTGAACCCCAGACCACCCGGCTTGGCGGCCGGCGGCGCGACGGAGCCATTCCCTTCCGGCGTGCCATTGCCCTCCGTCACGGCCGGAGCGGCGGGCTCGGCTGCCGGAGCTGGAGCCTTGGCCGGGGCTGGAGCGGCCTCGGCCGGAGCCGAATCCACCGGAGCCGCAGGCGCTTCCGGAGCCGCAGCGGCGGCCGGAGCCGCAGCCGCGGCGCCCGGGGCCTTCGGGCCGGGACGCTTGAGGCCGGACTTCATGGCCAGGCCCTTGGGCGCGATGGACGGCTTGGCCTCGGCGGCCGGAGCCGACGCGGCCGGAGCCTCGGTGGCCGGAGCCTGGGTGGCCGGTGCGGCAGCCGCGGCCGGGGCGGCGGCCTGCGCCACGGTCTCGGCCGCAGCGGCGTCGGTGGCGGGCTTGGCGCCCGGCGCCTTGGCGGCACCCTTCATCTGCAGACCTTTACCGCCGGGAGCCTTGAGGCCGCCCTTCATCGCGAGCCCGCCCGGCTTGGCAGCCGGAGCCGCCGGAGCCTCGGCAACGGCCTCGGCGGGAGCGGCTGCGGCGGGAGCGGCTGCGGGGGGAGCGGCTGCGGCGGGAGCGGCTGCGGCGGGAGCGGCTGCGGCGGAGGCGGATTCGGCGGCGGGAGCCTTCGCACCCGGCGCCTTCAGACCGCCCTTCATCTGCAGACCCTTG
>NZ_JBSGGG010000032.1:0-122762 GCF_053603795.1 Nocardia sp. NPDC004123 | reverse complement strand
GAACGGCCCACCCGGCCCGGTCAGCTTCCCGGCCACCCGAGCGGCCAGAGCCTGCAGATCAACGGCATTGGTCATGAATCAAATCCTCGAATCCGATTGCGCGAATCTTCGCAGCTTGCCCGAGTGAAGCCCGTCACGCACGCCCCCGGACTGTGTCGAAGGTCGCTTTCAGGTAGGCGTCGGCACGATCGGAGCCGATCAGGCCGGGCGCCATCCGGTTCATGGCGTAGGCGAAGGTGACGCGGTGGTCCAGGTCGTTGACCACCATCGCGCCGCCCAGTCCGGCCCACCAGCACACCCGGCCGTCCGGCACGTGCGGTGCGGTCTGCGGCTGCGGCAGGCCGTAGCCGACGCCGAAGCGCAGCGGCAGCATGATGGCCAGGTCCAGGCCGTCGGACTGCTGCTCGAAGATGAGGTCGATGGTCTTGTCCGACAGGAACTTCCGGCCGCTCAGCTCGCCGCCATTGCTGATCAGCGACTGCAGGCGCGCGATGGAGCGGGCATTGCCGTGGCCGCCCATGCCGCCCAGCTCGGCCTGCTGCCACTGCGGGGTCCCGCATTCGGCGAAATCCAGCAGCGGCTGGAACAGGGTCTTGAACATGACGCTGTCCTGCGGCAGCAGCGACTGGTCGAACTCCGGCAGCTCCGGCGGCACCAGGGTGGCGATGCGGCCGAGATCCTCTGCGGCGGTGCCGATGTGGAAGTCGGCGCCCAGCGGGCCCGCCAGCTCCTCGGCGAAGAAGCGGCCCAGCGGCCGGCCGGTGACCCGCTTGATCACCGCGCCGAGCAGGTGGCCGTAGTTCATGGCGTGATAGCCGGACGCGGTGCCCGGCTCCCACCAGGGCGCCTGCGCCGCAAGGCGATCCGACGCCGCGTCGGTCTCGTAGATGTCCGAGAGCACAATGGGGGCCTCCCAGCCGGAGACACCCGAGGTGTGCGAAAGCAGGTGCCGCACTTCGACATCGGCCTTGCCGTTGGCGGCGAACTCCGGCCAATAGTGGGCCACCTTCTGGTGCACGTCCAGCTCACCGCGGTCGACCAGCAGCAGGACGCTGAGCGCGACCATGGTCTTGGTGATGGAGAAGGTGTTCACCAGGGTGTCCGAGGCCCAGCGCGTGGTCTTCTCCAGATCGGCGTAGCCGCCCCAGAGATCCACCACCGGTTCGCCGTCGACGGTCACACACACCGAGGCGCCCAGCTCCGCGCCCGACTCCACCTGCTCGGTGAAAGCCGCACGCACAGCAGCGAATTCTTCGGAACAGAATCCAGCGACGTTGCTCATTCCGCCCACCTCTACGCCCGCACCAGCGCGCGGCTGCGGACCGGCAGGGCATTCCCGGCCGCATCGGCCCGGCGCGCGCCCTCCACCAGTTCCTTCTTCAGCTCGCGGACATAGACGTCGAAGTCGATCTGAATGGTGTGCCGCGGCGAGTTGTAGTAGCGCTCGGCGCGTTCGGCCTCCGCCTTCGCCACCGCCGCCGTCATATCCGTCTGTGACGGGAACCGGTAGTTGCCCGACAGGTACGCCGCGACCAGCTTGGACTGCTGCTCGGCGAAGTTCACCAGGGTCGGCATCGGCTGGGCCAGGCCGAGATAGAAGAGATTGTCGATCTCGGGCTTCATCATCTGGCGGTATAGCGGCAGCTTGTTGTTCTCGTCGGGCCGCAGCGCCGGATCGGTGAAGAACGGGAAGCTGATGTGGTAGCCGGTGGCGCACACCACCACATCCACCTCTTCGGACGAGCCGTCCGCGAAATGCACGGTCTTGCCGTCCAGCTTGGTGATCGCGGGCTTGAAATCGATATCGCCGCAGCCGACCCGGTGCAGGAACTCCTCGCTCGCCGACGGATGCGCCTCGAACGGCAGGTGATCCGGCTTGGGCAGGCCGTAATCCTCCATGCGGCCGCGGTTCTTGACCACGAAACGCTGCTTGAGCTTGAGCGCCACCTTCGGCGGCATCCACGCCGGCACCACCTGGGTGTCACCGACCTTGCCGTTGACGTACTTGGGCAGCACCCACACGCCGCGGCGGGCCGAGACCCACAGCTTCGAGGCGATGAACTTCTGCGACAGCTCCGAGGCGATGTCCAGGCCCGAATTGCCCATGCCCACCACCACGACGCGCTTGCCGCGCATATCGATCGGGTCGAACGGGTCGTTGTAGGCGTGCGAGTGGATCAGCGTGCCGCCGAAGTCACCCGGATAGTCGGGCGTACGCGGATCCCAGTGGTGGCCATTGGCCACGATCAGCGCGTCGTAGGTCTCGACGCGGCCCTGATCGGTGGTCACCGTCCACAGGCCGTCGCTGCCGCGCTCGGCCGAAATCACCTTGTTGCCGAAGACGATTCGATCGCGGATGTCGAAATGGTCGACGTAGTCCTTGAAGTACTGGTGCAACTGGCTGTGGTGCGGGAAGTCCGGCCATTCCTCGGGCGCCGGGAAGTCCTCGAACTGCAGCCGGAACTTCGAGGTGTCGATGTGCAGGCTCTGGTAGCAGGCCGACATGCCGTTCGGGTTCTTGTAGTACCAGTTGCCGCCCACCTCGTCGGAGGCTTCGTAGCAGTCGAACGGGATGCCGTATTCGGCGAGCCGCTTCGCGGCGGTGATGCCCGACGGGCCCGCGCCGATGACGCAGACCCTGGGCAATTCACGATTGTGTGCAGATAGCGCAGCCAATTCACTCTCCTGGTTCGGCGACGGGTCACAGAGCCCTGCCGGACGTGATGTGCCACACACGCTAACACTCGCTAGACAGTGTGTCTAGTGAGTGAACTTGCGTCTATCATTCAGTCGTGACCCGATCCGACGTAGACCACCCCGAGACACCTGGCCAGAGCGACACGCCCCGGCGCACGTCGCTGCGCGACGAACAGAAGCGGCTGACCCGCAGCCGGCTCATCGACGCGGCCAAACAGCTGTTCACCACGCAGGGGTACGCGCCGGTCCGCGTCGACGACATCGCCGCCGCCGTCGGCTGCAGCCGCGCCACCTTCTACCTGCACTTCACCGGCAAACCCGATGTGCTGCGCGCGATCGCCGAACAGGGCACGCTGCCCAGCGTCCAGCACTTCTACGAGGACCTCGACCACGTGCTCGACACCGGCTCGCGGGAGGAATTCGCCGCCTGGATGCGGCGCGCCATCGACTGGTTCCAGGAGTACAAGGACCTACTGCCCGCCTGGGACGAGGCCACCACCCTCGAACCCGAATTCCGGGAAGTGGCACGAGAGGGCATCATGGCCCTCCCCAATGTCATGAGCTCCTACCTGTCCCGCTGGCCCGCCGACCGCCAGGACGAAGCCCGCCTGCGCGTGGAACTCCTTGTCGCCCAACTGGAACGATTCTTCACCCGCTGGGCCATGCAGGGCACCATCGACGTCTCCGCCGAGGAAGCCGCGAGTGTGCTCACCGACATCTGGTTCCCGGCCCTGCAGACCCCGAAGGGCTGATCCGCCCGGAGGGCTACTCCGAAATCGGCGTGACGCGAGCGCGGTCCAGTTCCCAGAACGCCCGCAGGGCAACGATTTTCCCGTCCGCATCCACCCGGTAGACGGCGACGAGATCAACCTCGACGACCACCTCGGGGCGTGCGCTGCGAATGGCCCCGGTGAAAGCCGCCTCATCGCCGCACGCGAACGAATCGGCCCACTCGAATTCGATTCGGCTGGGCTCGATCGCTTTGTCCCAGAAGGCCGCGATGGCCTCGTGACCCGAATGCCCCTCGCCCACCGGGTCATACGGGGAGATGCCGACCGGATCCTCGACGCGCGCGTCGGCCGCGAAGAGGGCGAGCCACTCGGCCTTGCGCTTGGCGCGCACCGCCGCCTGCGAGGCGAGTCCGGCGCGGCGGGCGGGATGTTCGGGCGACATCCCGCCATCCTGATCGCCGCCGAACCGAAGGGAACCGGCGAATACCGGTGAGCGAGACAGGTCAGGCCGCAGGACGGCACATAAGCGGAGCGCCTTAACCACTGTTGAGGAGTACCTACTGTGGCGTGGATCACGCGGACACGACTCGGGCCGACGCTATTCGGCGTCGGCCCGGAATCTGAAATTAAATTGTTTTGGAATTCAGTGGCCGGCGGCGGAACCGGTCCAGCCGAAACCCGCGCCCTGATCCGTCGGCTGGGTGTTGTTGACCAGCGCCTGGCACTGGTCGTAGGTCTGGCCCGACTGGATGCACGCCGTCCACGGGTCGTAAATCGTGGGGAAATCGGCGGCGGCGGTGGCGGCCGGGCCGGCGATACCGCCCGCGATCACAGCGGCGACGACAAACTTCTTCACGTGGGGATCCTCCAGGGTCTTTACCGAATTGCGGTAAAGGTTGCCATGCGAATCGAAAATCACCAAGTGATAGGGGAATTGGGCGATTCGGTTTCGGGCCGGGCCCCTAACGGATCGGGGCGAGCCCCTAATCCGACCGGGCCCGGACCGTGCCGATCAGGCGACCCGGACGGCCGTCAGCGAATCTATTGCCGCGAAGTAGCGATCGATCAGCAAGCGCACCACGGCCGGGTGCACACCGATCGGCTCGGCGACACCGTCCGCACCCGCCTCGTGCAGGCGCTGGTGGAACAGCCCGTGAGCGAGCAGATAGGAGGCCACGAAGACCCGGCGCGCGCCCGAGGCCCGCACCGCCGCAACCACTTCCGGCACCTTGGGCTCGCCGGTCGCGATATAGGCCAGGTGGGCGGTCGTGCCGACGCGCTCCGAGAGCAGGCGCGCCGCGCGCTGCACATCCCGGCGCGCCCGCGCGTCCGAGGAACCCGCGGCGGCGAACACCACCGCGTCCCCCGGCCGCCAGCCCGCCGCACGCAGCCGCAGGTGCATCACCTCGGCCAGCGCCGGATCCGGACCCATCGCCTGGGTGACCGCGACCGCACTGTGAGCACTCGCGGCCACCTCTCGCGGCACGTCCTGATACACGTGGTAGCCCGAGGCCAGGAAGGCCGGAACCACCACGGCGGGAACCGGATCCAGATCCCGCAACACCTCGGCCGGGGAGGGCCCCAGCACATCCACGAACGCGGTGCGCACCCGCGGCGTACCGGCGATCGCGATCTCACGCAACGATGCCGATGCGGCCCCGAAATCGGCACCGGCACCTGTCTCGGCGATCCCGCTGCGGACACCGTGCGCGAGCGCCGACGCACCCAGCTCCCGCGCAACAGCTCCCGCCAGTTCGGCGATCATCTCCACACCCCGGGCGCTCCGGGTGCCGTGCGCGACGAGCACCAGCGCCGGCGCGCTCACCAGGCACTCCCGGCCGGACGGCCGGGGCGCGCGGCCACCGCGGGGCGGGCGGCGGAGACGGACTGCGCCGGGAAGCCCACCGGGCGGGCCGTCCCGTTCACCGGGGCGATCGGCCGACGGGCGGCCGCGGCGGGCGGCGGGACCTCCGCGTGCGGCGCACGGGTGCCGGGGATGCGCGGCGGCACCTCGCGGCGCGCGCCCAGACCCTGGGGGTGCGCCGGAACCGGCTGGCGCGCAGCCTGGTTCGGACCCTCCGGGTGCGGATTGTCGGTGCACTCGGCGGGGTCGAGAGCCAGCCGGTAGCCGCGCTTGACGACGGTCTGGATGGCCTTGGGGGTGCCGAGGCCCGCGCGGAGACGGGCGATGGCGGTCTCCACGGCGTGGGTGTCGTCGCCACCACCGGGCAGGGCGGCGAGCAGGTCCTCACGGGAGACGACCCGGCCCGGCTGGCGGGCCAGGGAACGCATGAGCGCCATGGGCGCGGGGGCCAGCTGGCGCACCTGGCCATCCACGACGACGCAACCGCCGCGGACGCTGAGCAGGTGCCCGGCGGCCTGAATCCGGTTGGCGCGCCGGGGAAGTTCCTCGGCGACGTGGCGAGCCAGCGCGCCCAGCCGGGCGCGGCCGGGCATGGACGTCGTGACGCCCAGCTCCTCCAGCGGCGCGGCCGTGATGGGGCCGACGCAGGCCGGCAGCACCCGGGTGCGGAAGGCGTGCAGGACGGCCTCCAGCAGCCCGGTCTCCTTGGCGCGCATGAGAAGTGACGCCACGGCCGGAGCGCTGGTGAAGGTCACGCAATCGAGTCCGGCGGTGACGATGCCCTCGATGAGGCGGTCCATGGGGGTACGGTCCTCCGGCGGAATCCACCGGTAGACCGGAACCGGAACCACATCGGCTCCGGCGCAGCGCAATACTTCGCAGAAGTCCGGCACCGGCTCCCACTCGGTGGTGGCGCCGTGCAGCTGCACCGCGATCCGGACGCCCTCGACCCCCTGGGCCAGCAGGTGATCCAGCACCTCGGCGCTGGATTCCGAAGCGGGAGACCATTCTTCGCGCAGCTCGGCAGCGCGGATGGCGCCCTTGGCCTTGGGGCCGCGAGCCAGCATGCGGGTCGAGCCCAGGGTGGCGCGCAGCTCCTCGGCCAGGCCCCAGCCCTCCGCGGCCTCCATCCAGCCGCGGAAGCCGATGCCGGTGGTGGCCACGGTGATCTGCGGCGGAGCCGCGACCAGCTGCCGCGTCACCCGCTCCAGCTCGGTGTCGTCGGCCAGCGGAATGATCCGGATGGCCGGGGCGGAAACAACATTCGCGCCTCGGCGGGCGAGCAGGGTGCCGAGTTCCTCGGCGCGCCGGGCGGCCGTGATGCCGACCGTGAAGCCAGCCAGCGGGGTGCCGCTGTCCACCTCGGTCATGCCGTACCGCCGATGAATTGGACCGGGTCGTTGGACACCGAGACCACACCGTCCGCGACGCGGACCGCGTACACCGGCAGCGAAATCGAATCGTCGTCCAGGCAGCGCCCGTCGATCAGCGAGAAGGCCTGCTTGAGCAGCGGCGACGCCACCACCGGCACACCACCGCGGTCGCCCACCAGACCGCGCGACATGACCGCCGCGCGCCCGAAGGGATCGATATTGCCTACGGCGAACAGCGTCCCGTCGGCGGTGAGGAACAGCGCCGCCTGGCGGCCGCCCTTCAGCAGGACCGCCACGCCGCGGCCGGGAATCAGATAGTCCTGCCGGCAGGCCTGGGTCCAACCTGAAACGGTCGTGACTGCGGTGCCGGGTGTGTCGATCACGGTCATCGGTACTCTCCTCCGAACGCCCTACCTATTGGTACCGGCGCCCTGTTTCCTCGCGGTTAAGCAGTCATTTCCCGTGCGTGGCGGTCTCTGTGGCGTGGGTCGCATTGACCGGGATGTCCGGGATGCCGAGCAGGACGGGCACCTTGCGCTCGCCGGTCTCGTCGAAACCGATGGTCGGGTCCGACTCCTCCGGCGCGTTCACGAAGGACACGAAGCGCGACAGCTTGCCCTCGTCCTCGAGCACCGCGGCCCACTCGTCCTTGTAGCCCTCGACGTGCTTGGCCATGGCCGCTTCCAGATCCGCGGCGATGCCCAGGCTGTCCTCACAGACGACCTGCTTGAGGTAGTCGATGCCGCCCTCCAGGGCCTCCTGCCACGGCGCGGTGCGCTGCAGCCGGTCGGCGGTGCGGATGTAGAACATCAGGTAGCGGTCGATGTACTTGATCAGTGTCTCGTCGTCGAGCTCGCCGGCCAGCAGCACCGCGTGCTTCGGGGTCAGACCGCCGTTGCCGCCCACGTACAGGTTCCAGCCGTGCTCGGTGGCGATGACGCCGACGTCCTTGCCGCGCGCCTCCGCGCACTCGCGGGCGCAACCCGACACCGCCAGCTTCAGCTTGTGCGGGGAACGCAAACCGCGGTAACGCTTTTCGAGCAGCACGGCCATGCCGACCGAGTCCTGCTGGCCGTAGCGGCACCAGGTCGAACCCACGCAGGACTTCACCGTGCGCAGCGACTTCCCGTACGCGTGGCCGGATTCCATGCCCGCGTCCACCAGGCGCTTCCAGATCAGCGGCAGCTGCTCCACGCGGGCGCCGAACAGATCGATGCGCTGACCACCGGTGACCTTCACGTACAGGTCGAACTCCTTGGCCACCTCACCGATGGTGATGAGCTGCTCGGCGGTCACCTCACCGCCGGGCATGCGCGGCACCACCGAGTAGGTGCCGTTCTTCTGCAGGTTGGCCAGGAAGTGGTCGTTGGTGTCCTGCAGCGAGGCCTGCTCGCCGTCGAGGATGTGGTCGCTCGAGGTGGACGCCAGGATGGAGGCGACGGTCGGCTTGCAGATGTCGCAGCCGGTTCCGGTGCCGTACTTGGCGATCAGACCCGAGAAGGTACGGATGCCGGTCGACTGGATGATGTGGAACAGCTCCGCGCGCGACTGCGTGAAGTGCTCGCACAGCGACTTGGAGACCTCCACACCCGACTGCTCCAGCAGCTTCTTGAGCATGGGAACGCAACCGCCGCAGGAGGTTCCGGCGTTGGTGCAGCTCTTGATGGCCGGCACGTCGCAGGCGCCGTCGGCGATGGCGCCGCAGATCGATCCCTTGGACACGTTGTTGCAGGAGCAGATCTGGGCGTCATCGGGCAGCGCGTCCGCGCTCAGTTCCGCACCCGCCGGGGAGATCAGCGCGGCCGGATCGGCCGGCAGCGGGCGGCCGACCAGCGGGCGCAGCGCCGAGTACTGGGTGGCGTCACCGACCAGCACACCACCGAGCAGGGTCTGGGCGTCATCGGAGACGACCAGCTTGGCGTAGGTGCCCTTGGCCGCGTCGTGCAGCACCACCGACAGCGCGCCCTCGGTCCGGGCGTGCGCGTCACCGAAGGAGGCCACGTCCACACCCAGCAGCTTCAGCTTGGTGGACAGGTCCGCGCCCGGGAACTCGCCCGCGCCGCCGAGCAGGCGGTCGGCGACCACCTCGGCGGTGTTGTAGCCGGGGGCGACCAGGCCGTAGCAGACGCCCTCCACCGCGGCGACCTCACCGATCGCGTAGATGTTCGGGTCCGAGGTGCGCAGGCTCAGGTCGGTCAGGACACCGCCGCGCTCGCCCACATCCAGCCCGGAGGTACGGGCGATTTCGTCACGGGGACGCACACCGGCCGCGAAAACCACGACCGCGGCGCGCAATTCGCTCTCGTCGGAGAACGTGACCGACAGCCGCTCGGCGGCCGGCGCGCCCTCGACGGTCTCGATCGAGGAGGTGCCGACACCGGTGTGCACGGCCAGACCCAGCTCGGTCACCAGCTTCTCGAGGATGGCGCCGCCGCCCTCGTCGATCTGGGCCGGCATCAGCCACTTGTTGAACTCGACCACGTGCGGGGTAATGCCCAGCAGGCGCAGCGCGTTGGCCGCCTCCAGACCGAGCAGACCGCCACCGACCACGATGCCGACCGCGCCCGGACCGGCCGCCTCGGCCGCGGTCCGGATGCCGTCCAGGTCCTCGAGGGTGCGGTAGACGAAGCAGCCCTCGGCGTCGTGGCCCGGCACCGGCGGCACGAAGGCGTAGGAGCCGGTCGCGAGAACCAGTGCGTCGTAACCGATCACCTCACCGGTGGAGGTGGTGACCTTGCGGGCAATGCGGTCGATGGCGTCGGCCTTCACACCGAGCCGGACATCGACCAGGGTGTCGCCCGCGTAGTCGTTGCCGGGCAGCGCCAGCGCGGACGCCTCCCAGCTGCCGACATAGGAGGACAGGCCGACGCGGTCGTAGGCGGCCAGCTTCTCCTCGCTGAGGACGATGACCTGCCAGGTTCCGGCCTCGTCACGGGAGCGCAGCGCCTCCACGAAGCGGTGTCCGACCATGCCGTGGCCGACCACCACAACGGTTTTGCGTTCGATGCTGTGGGTCATGACAGTCCCTTTCGCGAATGGACGTCAGGCGCGAGCCGACGAGGTGGACGAGGAATCGGTTGCGGCGGAGCCGGTTTCGGCTTCGAGGACCAGAGCCTCGGCCTCGACGACGACATCGGCGTCGGTGGTTTCGGAGGTCAGCGAGCGCAGGCTCGGGCGGCGCATGAAGACCGCCCAGCAGACGGCGGCGCAGAGCACGTAGAAGGCCATGAAGACCCAGAACGCGGTGGTCGCGGACTTGGTGGAGGCGTAGGAGGAGCGCAGCACCAGGTTGATGCCGACACCGCCCAGCGCGCCGATGGCGCCGACGAAGCCGATGAGCGCGCCCGAGGTATTGCGGGCCCAGGCTGCCCGGGTGGCCGAATCACCGTCCAGGGAGCGGGATTTGGCCTCGAACACCGACGGGATGATCTTGGTGACCGCCCCGTTGCCGAAGCCCGAGATGACGAACAGCGCGGTGAATCCGACGATCAGGGCCACCAGCACGCCGCCCTTCGGGTGCCCGGCGTGATCACCCATGGTGGAGGCCACCGCGACCAGCACGGCCGCCGCGGTCATGGCGCCGAAGGTGTACAGCGTGACCTTGCTGCCGCCGATGCGGTCGGCCCACTTGCCGCCGTAGGGGCGGGCCAGCGAACCCAGCAGCGGGCCGATGAAGGCGATCTGCGCGGCGTGCAGGGTGGCCGCGGCGACGCTCGCGCCGCCGGCCTTGAAGCTGATCTGCAGCACCTGGCCGAAGGCGAAGCTGTAGCCGATGAAGGAACCGAAGGTGCCGATGTAGAGGAAGGCGATGGCCCAGGACTGCGGCACCCGCAGCGCCTTGAGCATGTAGGACAGGTCGGCCTTCTGGTTCTTGACGTTGTCCATGTAGAGGGCCGCGCCCAGCGCCGCCACCACGATCAGGACCAGGTAGACCGCGCACACCACCGAGGCATTGCCGTAGTGGTTGCCCAGGGTGGCGATCACCGCCAGGCCGACCAGCTGCACCACCGGCACGCCGATATTGCCGCCACCCGCATTGACGCCCAGCGCCCAGCCCTTGAGCCGCTGCGGGAAGAAGACGTTGATGTTGGACATCGACGAGGAGAAGTTGCCGCCACCGAAGCCCGCGAAGGCCGCCACGACCAGGAAGGTCGTGTAGGAGGTGCCCGGCTGGTTGACGAAGTACAGCGTCAGCAGCGTCGGGATCAGCAGCAGCAGCGCGCTCACGATGGTCCAGTTGCGACCGCCGAACTTCGCGGTGGCGACGGTGTACGGAATCCGCATGAAGCCGCCGACCAGGGTGGGCATCGCGCCCAGGAAGAACTTGCCGGCCGGGTCGATGCCGAACTTGTCGGTCGGCATGAACAGCACCATGACCGACCAGATCGACCACACCGAGAACCCGACGTGCTCGGCGAACACCGACCAGATCAGGTTGCGGCGAGCGATGTCCTTACCACCGGCTTCCCAAGCCGCGACATCCTCGGCATCCCAATGCTCGATGTCGCGCTTGCGGGTCAGCGTCGTCAACAAGAGGCCCTCCTGAAATCTGGATGGCCTCAAGGTAGGAAATCGGTATTGCGTCGATGCTGCGCGAAATGACCGGCAAATCAACGGTTGCTCACGAATATCGGGCAGCCGGCGTGAGAAGTGACCTCATGTTTCAGCTATGTGACACAAGGGTTTCCGGCAGCCACAAATCGCCAGGAAACGCCAGAAAATGCGTAACCGAGCCGGAAGTTGAGAGCCTTGCCACAAAGCATGGCCCCAACCTCACGGCTCGGCAACTCGAACGGTGAATTTATTTCCAGGTGTCTTCCAGCATCCGCGGCTTGCATGCCACCCAGGCGCCCGCCATCAGAATCAGGACCGCCACCACCAGGAAGCCGAACGGCGCCAGCCAACCCCCGGTCATCGTGTGCAACGCGCCGAACAGCAGCGGGCCCACGCATGCCACCGAGTAGCCGACACCCTGGGTGAAGCCGGACAGCGCGGCCGAACCGGCGCCGGTGCGGGTCCGCAGGTTGATCAGGGTCAGCGCCATCGGGAAGGTCGACGGGCCCAGGCCCACCGCCAGCACCCACAGCAGCGGGGCGCTCATCGGCGCGAGCAGCAGACCGGCGAAGCCGATGAAGAAGAACACCGCGCAGCCGATGACGACCGGGAACGGATTGGCCATGCGGCCCACCACGATCGGCGCGCTCAACGCCGCCACCAGGCCGATGAGGGCGAAGATGCCGACCATGCTGCCGCCGAAGGAGGCGCTGGCGCCGGCGTCGCTGAAGATCGTCGGCATCCAGGTGAACAGCGAGTAGGTGATCAGCGAGGTCATGCCGAACATGAAGGCCATGCCCCAGGCCACCGGCGAACGCCACACCTTGCCGGTGGATTCGGCCGCCTCCGAAGGCAATTCGGTGGTGTCCACGCGGGCGTGGTCGCGCCGCACCCGCAGCACCGCGATCCACGGCAGCGCGGCGGCGAAGGCCAGCGCGGCCCACATGCCCAGCGACAGCCGCCAGCCGTGCGCGTCCGCGACCGGCACCGCGATCAGGGCCGGGAACACGGTGCCCAGCTGCACCATCACGATGTAGACCGAGCTGAGCGCGGCCAGGCGATCCGAGAAGTACCGCTTGACCAGGGGCGGGATCACCACATTGCCGATGCCCATGCCGGCCAGGGCCAGCGCGGAGAAGGCCAGCAGCTCCCAGGTGGCGGGCACCAGGGCGCGGATCACCGAGCCGACACCGGTCATGAGCATGGCCACCAGGGCGGTCGTCTCCAGGCCCAGGCGACGCGACAGCACCGGGGTCAGCAGCCCGCCGAGGGCGAACATGGCGGTCGGCAGCATGCCGAACACGCCGACCACCGCGGTGGAGTAGCCGATGTCCTGCCCGATGCGGGCGGCGAGCGGAGTGAATGCGGTGACGGCGACGCGAAGGGTGAGCGCGGACATGACGATGGCGACGAGCACGAGCAGGCGGCCCTCGACCGCTCCGCCTCTCCGCGCTTGGGCGCGCTTCGACATTTCGAGGCGGAACCCGGTCGTCTCGCTCGGGGCATTGGAAGGGCCCCGCACCGGGGCCATCGTCTCATCCATCGTCGCAGTCACCCAGAAATCATAGGATGACCCGATGATGTGATGCAACGAATGTGAGGCAAGGTACGCTGTCACCCGTGCAACCAGTCCGGCGCACGAGCCTCATCGCCCAGGTGACCGAGCAGCTTCGTGCCGAAATCCGTTCCGGCCGTTGGGCCGTCGGCTCGCGTATCCCCACCGAACCCGAGCTCACCGAACTCACCGGCACCGGCCGCAATACCGTGCGCGAGGCCGTCCAGGCCCTCGTGCACGCCGGCATGCTCGAGCGCAGACAGGGCTCGGGCACCTACGTCATCTCCACCTCCACCCTCGGCGGCACCCTCACCGAGTACCTGGCCGACGCCCAGCAGCGCGATGTCCTGGAACTGCGGCGGGCCCTCGACACCACCGCCGCCCGGTTGGCCGCCGAGCGCCGCGACGACACCGACATCGCGACCCTGCGACGCGTGCTCGAAGAACGAAACCGCTACTGGGACACCGACTTCGATGCCGCCATCGAGGCCGACGTGCAACTGCACCGCGCCATCGTGGTCGCCAGCCACAATGCGGTATACCTGGAGTTCTACGACTCGCTGCTGCCAGTCATCGCGGCCGGCATCAGGTTCCGGTCCGAGCGCGAGGGCGAGACGTACCATGACGAGCACGCCGAACTGGTGCAGGCGGTCATCGACGGCGATCCGGAACGGGCGGCCCGCACCGCCAACTGCTTCCTCGACTCGCTCATGGCCGAATACCGGACGCTTGATACGAAATTCGAGTAACCGAAAGGTCACCACGCGACACGCCGCCGGGTGAGGTCGAATTACCGTCTCCGTCACGGAAAAACACTCGGATGTAAAAAGCGCTTCCTACGGTTGGACGCGACCGCAGCGGTTCCCCGACGACCGGGAACCCATGATGAGGGCGGTCGCGACAGCCGAGAGGACAGCTGCTCATGGCAACCGTAGTAGAGGCACCGGAAACGACCTTCGCCTTCCAAAGACGCGGACGGTGGATCGACCGCTGGGAACCAGATAACAATGAATTCTGGGAAAACGGGGGTAAACAAACCGCCCGGAAAAATCTGATCTTCTCGGTATTCGCGGAGAACCTCGGATTCAGCGTCTGGGTGCTGTGGGCCAGCGTGGTCACCGCCATGGGCTCGGCCGGATTCGCCTTCCTGAGCGCGAAGAATCCCGACGCGGTCAACAACGCGCTGCTGCTCACCTCCACCCCGACCCTGGTGGGCGCGGCCCTGCGTGTGCCCTACACCTTCGCCATCCCGCGCTTCGGCGGCCGCGCCTTCACCGCCTTCAGCGCGGCCATGCTGCTGATCCCCACGCTGGGTCTGGCGTATTTCATCAACCAGCCGAGCACACCCATGTGGGTGTTCATGGTGCTGGCCGCACTCGCGGGTGTCGGCGGCGGCAACTTCTCGTCATCGATGGCCAATATCAACTTCTTCTTCCCCGAGGGTAAGAAGGGCGCGGCGCTGGGCATCAATGCCGCGGGCGGCAATCTCGGTGTGGCACAGACACAATTGTTCGTGCCGCTCATCATCACGCTGGGCACCCACATCATGGCCAAGAACCCGGGCGGCTACCGGTTCGGCATCACTCTCGCTGTGCTGGTGTGGATTCCGTTCATCCTCGTCGCCCTGTTCGGCGCGCTGCGCTACATGGACTCGCTGTCCGGCGCGAAATCCGATGGCAAGTCCTACAAACTGGCCCTGAAGAACCGGCACACCTGGGTGATGGCGATCCTCTACATCGGCACCTTCGGCTCCTTCATCGGCTTCTCCTTCGCCTTCCCCACCCTGCTCAAGGCCAACTTCCCGAGCCTGGCCAAGATCGGCTGGATGGGCACCCTGGGCAACCTGGCCTTCCTCGGCGCGCTCGTGGGTTCCATGAGCCGGCCCTTCGGCGGCTGGATCGCCGACAAGCTCAGCGGCGCGAAGATCACGCTGTACGTCTTCGGTGGCATGGCGGTGGCCGCCGCGCTCATCGTGGCGTCGCTGTCGGCCAAGAACTTTCCGCTGTACCTGATCTCGTTCCTGCTGCTGTTCGTGTTCAGCGGCGTCGGCAACGGGTCGACCTACCGGATGATCCCGATGATCTTCACCGCCGAAGCGCGGCGGCACGCCTCGGAGACCGGTCAGGACATCGGGGCGGCCCTGATCTCCGCGAAACGGCAGGCGGGTGCGGCCATCGGCGTCATCGGCGCGATCGGCGCGGCGGGCGGCTGGATCCTGCAGCAGGCCCTGCGACTGTCGAACACCCACTACCACAGCATGAATCCGGCCTTCTGGGGCTACGTGGTGGCCTACCTCGCCATGGGCGCGATCTGCTGGTGGTTCTACCTGCGCTCGTCCTTCGCGGTCGGACGCGCACCCTCCCTGGCCCACGCCAACGTCTGAGCACACGCAATGCTCGGGCAATGACTTTGGAAGCGCGCCCTTCCAGAGTTCCCCATCCTCAGGGGAGCAGAAAGGCCGCGCCGGATTCGTCGCCCGGCGCGGCCTTTCCGCCTGTTCATCCCCCTAGAGCAGCAGGCGGATCATGTCGGCGGTGCGGGCCAGGCCCGGGAACGCCTCGGGGGTGGATCGCGGGTGCAGGGCGTGCACGGCGAGGCGGAACATGACCGCGCGCACCAGCATCTGCGGCCATTCGGGGAGATCGCCCCAGCGTTCCAGCAGGCCGTCGTCGGCGCCGCCCCAGGACAGGGCATCGACCACGATGACCGCCGCCGCCCAGGGGGCCGGCCGCCAGTACGGGGTGATATCGGTGAGACCGGGCGCGAAACCGCCCGAGAACAGGACGGTTCCGAACAGATCGCCGTGCACCAGCTGCGCGGGAGTGGTCACCGGTTTGCGCAGCGTGGACAGCTGGGTGATCAGGATCTGGCTGCGTTCGCCATCCGGGGAGGTGGCCTGCAGGATGCCGCCCAGCTTGAGACTGCGCAGCGGAACCGCTTCCCACGCAGCGCGATCCGCGGCCGCGAAGACATCCACATCCACCCACGGCGCGACCGGCTGCGCGGCCAGGAAACGCGGACGCTCCAGCCGCGCGGTCACCTGATGCAGGCGCAAGGACAGCGACACCACTTCGTCGTGCCGCGGCTCCGGCATGCCTTCGAGGAAGGTGTCGGCGCGCCAACCGGATACGACATACCGTCCATCGGTGGCCCGCACCGGCCGCGCCAGGCGCAGCCCGTCCACCCGCAGGGTCTCACGCACCTTCGCCGACCACGCCGCTCGCGCGTGATCGGTCACCGGGCTCAGGACCACATCGCCACAACGCCAGCCGCCGTCCCAGTTCCCCAGCGGAACCGGCACTTCCTCGCGCAACCCGAAGGTCGAGCGCACATGCTCGGGAGGTTCCACAGCAGTCATGGTCACGCGCGTACGGTACCGCTGTACCGCCTCCCCGCGACTTAAGGCCAGACTGGGAGCCGTCGGAGTGTCGTCGGCGACCGGCGGTCGGGCGCGTCACCGATTTCGGACGTACCCGGGGAGTTACCCGGATCCTTCCGAAATCAGTTGTCACGTCCCGATAAATCAACGTTTTCGGTCAGTAGACCGGTAGCGACGGGTCGACCTGGTTGGCCCAGGCGATGATTCCGCCCTGAAGGTGGGTGGCGTCTGAGAAACCGGCGTTCTTGAGCGCCGCGAGCGCCTCTGCCGACCGGATTCCGGTCTTGCAGTGCAGGACGATCGGGGTGTTCTGGGGCAGTTCGGACAGGGCCTCGCCGGAGAGGATGCGGTCCTTGGGGATCAGGGTCGCGCCCTCGATGCGGACGATGTCCCATTCGACGGGCTCGCGCACGTCGATGATGGCGACGTCCTTGCCGGCGTCGAGCATCTCCTTGAGGTCCCGGGCGGTGATGGTGGAGCCGATGGCCGCGGCCTGGCCCTCCTCCGACACCACGCCGCAGAACGCGTCGTAGTCGATGAGCTCGGTGATGGGCTGACGCTCCGGATCGCGGCGCAGCTTGATGGTGCGGTAGCTCATGTCCAGTGCGTCGTACACCATGAGCCGGCCCAGCAGCGGGTCGCCGATACCGGTGATCAGCTTGATCGCCTCGGTCACCATGATCGAGCCGATGGAGGCGCACAGCACGCCCAGCACGCCGCCCTCGGCGCAGGACGGGACCATGCCCGGCGGCGGAGCCTCCGGGTAGAGGTCGCGGTAGTTGATGCCGCGGCCGTCGGGGGCGTCCTCCCAGAACACCGAGACCTGGCCCTCGAACCGGTAGATCGAGCCCCACACGTAGGGCTTGCCGGCCAGCACCGCGGCGTCGTTCACGAGGTAGCGGGTGGCGAAGTTGTCGGTGCCGTCGACGATCAGGTCGTAGCGGCTGAACAGCTCGACCGCATTGTCGGGTTCGAGGCGAATCTTGTGCAGCTCCACGGAGATTCCGGAGTTGATCTCCAGAATCGAATCGCGGGCGCTGTCCGCCTTGGAACGGCCGATATCGGACTCGCCGTGGATGATCTGACGCTGCAGGTTGGAGGCATCGACCTCGTCGAACTCCACGATGCCGAGCGTGCCGACACCGGCGGCAGCCAGGTACAGCAGCGCCGGGGAGCCCAGCCCGCCGGCGCCGATCACCAGCACCTTGGCGTTCTTCAAGCGTTTCTGACCGTCCACCCCGAGGTCCGGGATGATCAGGTGGCGGCTGTAGCGGGCGACCTCGTCCCGGGTCAGCTCCGCCGCCGGCTCCACCAGGGGCGGCAGGGAGGGATGCGATGACACGTCTTCGGACTCCTCAATCGAATTCGCCGGAAACTCGCGGCCATTGCTGCAACACCGCAGGGCGGGGCGTTCTTCCCCAAGCCTACGGATGTCACGTCACAGCCGGGCGGGGAGGTCGAAGAGACGGAAGAGGTCCGGGGAGTGGAACAGGTCCAGGCGGGCGAAGCCGTCGCGGTCGAGGGTGAGGACGTGGAGGTTGGCGGCCTCGAAGACATCGCCGCGCTCGACGTAGGCGGCCAGGGCCGGGCGGTTGTTGGCGCGGGTGGGTAGCAGGCGGAAGACCTCGCCGCGGGCGAAGACCCGGCCCAGGAAGGCGGTGACGGCGTCGCGGCCCTGGAACCAGGCCAGGAACGGCGGCATCTGGAGCATGACGTCGTCGCGCAGGATGCGCTCGAGGGCGTCGATGTCCATGGCCTCGAACGCCTCGACGTAGCGCTTCAGCAGCTCGCGCTGCTCGTCGTCGCCCAGTTCGGCGGGACCCGCCTGGACGCCGGACAGCTGTGCGTGCGCCCGCTGCAGGGCGCTGTTGACGGCGGCGGTGCTGGTGTCGAGCAGCCCGGCCACCTCGGCGGCCCGGAGCGCCAGCACGTCCCGCAAGATCAGCACCGCGCGCTGCAACGGCGGAAGGTGTTGCAGCGCGGCCACGAACGCCAGGCGCACACTCTCCCGGGCCACCACCACCGCCGCCGGATCACCGTCCCCGAGCAGCGCGTCCGGGAACGGCTCCAGCCACGGCAGTTCGGGCGAAGGATCGAGACGCTCCGCCCCCACCACCGGATTCGGCTGTGCCAGATCGACCGGCAGCGCCCGCCGCTGCGCGCTCTTCAACGCGGTCAGGCAGACATTGGTGGCGATCCGATACAGCCAGGTGCGCAGCGAAGCCCGTTGCGGGTCATAGGAATCCGCCGACCGCCAGGCGCGCACCAGGATCTCCTGCACCAGATCCTCGGCATCGTGCAGCGAGCCGGTCATCCGGTAGCAGTAGGCGAGCAGTTCGGGGCGGTGCGAATCGGCGACGGCGACCACGTCGTCGACGGTGGCGGTCATCCCACCTTGCTAGCACGGCGTCGCCGAGCCGTCGAGCGATAGGCCGCCGACCAGCGGCCGATGAGTTTTCGCGAGCCGGTGAGTACGTACCCGTGACACCCCAACCGACCCGAAAGGTCACTCCCCCATGACCACTCACCAGCGCTGGACGCTCGCCCTCACCTCGGTGGCGTCACTCATGGTGGGGCTCGACGCACTCGTCGTCACCACCGCGCTCAACACCATCCGGGTCCAGCTCGGCGCGTCGCTCGAGGCGCTCGGCTGGACCTTCAACTCCTACACGCTCGCACTCGCGGTGTTCCTGCTGACCGCCGCGGTGATCGGCGACCGCATCGGCCGCCGCCGCCTGCTCATCGCCGGGCTCACGCTGTTCACCGTCTCCTCCGCCGCCTGCGCGCTGGCCACCGGCATCGGCGCGCTGATCGCCGCCCGCGCGGTGCAGGGCGTCGGTGCGGCCATGATCATGCCCGCCGCCTTCGCTCTGCTCGGGGTGGCCTTCCCGCCCGCCCAGCGCGGACGGGCCATGGGCATCTTCGCCGGGGTCACCGGGCTGGCCATCCTGGGCGGACCCGTCGTCGGCGGGGCCGTGGTGCAGGGCCTGACCTGGCAGTGGATCTTCTGGCTCAATGTCCCCATCGGCGCGGCCCTGATTCCGGCCGTCCGCCGCTGGGTCACGGAGAGCACCGGGCCCGCCGCCCAGGTCGACACCGTCGGCGTCCTGCTGTCCGGGCTCGGCGTGCTCGGGCTGGTGCTCGGACTGGTGCGCGGCAATGCGATCGGCTGGACCAGCGCCGAGATCCTGGGCGCGCTGCTCGGCGGCGGTGCGCTGCTGGCGGCCTTCGTCGGCTGGGAGCTGCGCACCCCGCAGCCCATGGTGCCCATGCGGCTGTTCACCCGCCCAGGCTTCGGCGCCGCCAATCTGGCGGGGCTCCTGATGACCGCCGCGATCTTCGGCACCGCGTTCTTCTTCGCCCAGTACCTGCAGGCCGGGCTGCACAACACCCCGCTCGGCTCCGGGCTGCGCCTGCTGCCCTGGACCGCAACGCTTTTCGTGGTCGCACCGCTAGCGGGCGCGCGCATGAGCCGGATCGGCGAACGCCGGTTGATCGTGGCCGGACTACTGCTGGCGGGGATCGGCCTGCTCTGGATCGCCCTGGCCGCCGGGGCCGGGGCCGGATACCCGGCGCTGATCGGGCCGATGCTGCTGACCGGCATCGGCATCTCGGCCGCCATGCCCGCGGTGCAGAACGCGGCGATCAGTTCGGTCGGACCGGAGTCCATCGGCACCGCGTCGGGGATCTACAACGCCCTGCGCCAGCTCGGCGGCAGCTTCGGAATCGCGGTCACCTCAGCGGTTTTCACCGTCGCCGGCGGCTACACCTCGACGACGGCCGTCCAGCACGGCTTCCGCGCGGCGCTGCTCACCGCGGCCGCGGCGGCAACCCTGGGCGCCCTGGCGGGTCTGGGCGTCGCCCGGCACCGGCCTGCGGCCGCAACGGAATCCGTGCCCGCCGTCGCGGTGGAGGGCGCTCAGGCCCGCGGGTAGGGCCACGGGTTGAAGCGGCAGGTCTTGCCGTCCATCGGCACCACGCCTTCGGGATCGAGCTTCGCGATGTCGTTGTTCCTGGTCCCGAAGGTCTGCTGCATCATGACCGGCGCCAGTCCGCCGTCGACCTCGCACGGCTGGTGCTCGTGGTAGCCGATGGCATGCCCCACTTCGTGATTGATCTGGTACTGCCGGTAGGAGCCGACATCGCCCTCGAAGGCCAGCGCCCCGCGCACCCAGCGCACCTCCGAGAGCACCACGCGGCCCAGATCGGCGTTGTAGCAGGAGGAGTCGACCGGGATCTCGAAACCGCAGGACTTGCGGGTGGTGTCACGGGAGGTCAGCGAGATGCGGAAATCCGGAGTGCCGGTGTCCACGCGCCGGAAGCCGAAACGCGGATCATGGGTCCAGGACTTGGGATTCGCGAGCGTGGCGTCGACCATCTGGCCGATCGCCGGATCACCGCCGAGGCTGGCGGTGTCCACGCCGTCCTCGATCTCCACGGTGTAGGTGAACACGTGCTGGGAGCCGGTGCCGACCTGCGCGGTATTGCCGGGCACCACGTGCCAGTTGCCGGCGCCGGTGTCGGTGTAGGGCCCGCCGGGCGGGACCGCGCCGGTGGGCAGATCGGCCGCGTACTTGCCGTCGCCCTTGGGGGCGCCGCCGATGATGCCGCTGGGCTTGTCGGTGTGCTCGCTGAGACGGCCGAAGCCGGGGAGTCCGGTGCTGGCGTCGCCGGTGTGGCGCAGGGCGTCCACGACGACCAGGACGGTGATGACCAGCAGCACGGGCAGGGCGTAGGCGCGCCAGCCGTAGGTGCTCACGAAGCGGCCCAGCGGACTCTGCTTCTTGGTCTCGCGATCGGGGCGCTGCCGGTTGCGGGCGTCGGCGGGCGGGGCGGTGGGATCCCAGCGGGCGCGCAGCGGCTGGTGCGGCAGCGGCAGGTGATCGCCGGCGGGCCGACTTGGATCGGATGCGGATTCGGGCGGTGTGATGAGCCCGGAAGATACCGAGGGGCCGGTCTGCGATGCGCTGGCGCCGGTGTACAAACCGAGCGGATCGTGGATCGGCCCGCTGGGTCTTCCTCGGCGCTTGTTACCGGCGGTCTTCGGCACACCCGCCCCCACGGGGCGGCGCGAATCAGGCCCGCCGGAACTACTGCCCCCATGGTCGGTCACGACTGACAGACTCTCATAGCCCGCCCCCACGCACGGAAGGGCCGTCGCCGCGCGCTGCTATTGCTGCGAGATATCTCACGCCAATGCGGCAGAGCTCACAAATCAGAACATGTGCTACACAGTTGTGATCGGTCTCGCATAATCGACTGCGAGTCCCACTCGACCATCACAGGTGCTGATCGACAACAACCAGCACACCAAAATTCGGAACCTGGATCGGCACGGGCCCCATGAGCGAGTATCGTTCGTGGGATACCGGTGACATCCTTCCCACCGGGAATCAACTGGGAGAAAAGGCAATGACTGACCTCGTGGACCGGATGACGTCGCACCGCATGTCATCCGAGGCCATGGCGGCGAGCAAGCGCGGAACCCGCCTGCCCCGTGAGGCGCGCCGGGCGCAGCTACTCGCGGCCGCCAGCGAGGTCTTCGTGCTACGCGGCTATCACGCCTCGGGCATGGATGAGATCTCGCAGTGCGCCGGCGTCAGCAAACCGGTGCTCTACCAGCACTTCTCGAGCAAGCTCGAACTGTATCTGGCGGTCCTGCAGAACTACGTCGACGCCCTGGTGTCGAGCGTGCGCCAGGCGCTGCGCTCCACCACCGACAACAAGCAGCGGGTGCGCGCCGCCGTGCAGGCCTACTTCGACTTCGTCGATCACGAAACCCAGGGCTTCCGACTGGTTTTCGAATCCGATCTGACCAATGAGCCGCAGGTGCAGCGCCGCGTCGAGCAGGCCACCGAGGCCTGTGTGGACGCGGTCTTCGACCTGGTGGCCCACGACTCCGGCCTGGAGCCCTACCGCGCCCGTGTGCTCGCCGTCGGCCTGGTCGGCGCCAGCCAGCTGAGCGCGCGCTACTGGCTCGAGGCGGACCGGCCGATCAGCAAGGACGACGCGGTCGACACCACTGTCGCATTGTGCTGGGGCGGCCTGAAGCACGTGCCGCTGCACCCGATGGATTGAGAAATCCCCTCAATCCCCGACAACAACAAAAGAATTGCCCCGCCGAACGGCTCGGCGGG
Organism: Nocardia sp. NPDC004123; assembly: GCF_053603795.1. Lineage (NCBI taxonomy): Bacteria > Bacillati > Actinomycetota > Actinomycetes > Mycobacteriales > Nocardiaceae > Nocardia > Nocardia sp. NPDC004123. The sequence continues at coordinate 100,472 of NZ_JBSGGG010000032.1, read as the reverse complement.
GCAATTCTTTTATGTCACTAGGGGTTTCAGGAAGCCCCGAGAGTTCGGCTAGACGGCCGCGAAGCCGACGCGACCCGAGGAGGGGGTGCCGATCTCGACATAGGCGACCTTCGCGGCCTGGATCAGGAACTTGCGGCCCTTCTCGTCGGTCAGCGTGACGACGCCGCCCCCACCCTGGAGCGCGCCGGTGACGGCCGCCTCGACCTCGGCGGGGGTCTGCGAGCTGTTGATGACGAGCTCACGCGGGCTATCCGAAATGCCGATCTTGACCTCCACGGCCAACCTCCGAACCTAGAGTCCTTGTGCTGTCCTGATCACGCTAGCGCAGCCGGGACAGCGTCCGGCCGCGACCGCCTGCGCTGTCAGCGAACAGCACCCACGGCACTGTCGGGGAACAGCGCAGACGGCAGGAAGAACGGGAGTGTCAGCTCAGGCCGAGAACGCGCATGCGCTCGGCGTGACTGTTCTGCATGTGCTCGAACAGCGTGGCGACGCCGTTCAGATCGCCGGTGGCGGTGAGCACCAGCTCGGTGAGCCCGTCGCGCTGCGCCATCACGTACTGCGCCTGGGTGATGGCCTCGCCCAGCAGGCGGCGGCCCCACAGCGCCAGCCGGTCCCGTTCGGACCGGTTCTGGGCGACCGCGGTGCGCACCTCCTCGATGACGAATTCGGAGTGGCTGGTCTCGGCCAGCACGTCGCGCACCACGTCGGCGACCTCGGGAGCCAGGGCGCCGGCGATCTCGGTGTAGAAGTCGGCGGCGATGCCGTCGCCGACGTAGAACTTGACCATCGACTCCAGCCAGGTGGAGGGGTCGGTGGAGGCGTGGTAGGCGTCCAGGGCGCGCACGAAGGGGGCCATCGCGTCGAAGATGTCGACGCCGCGGTCGGCCAGCGCCCGCTCCAGGGTCTTGAAGTGTTCCATCTCGTTGCCGGCCATCTTGGCGACGGCCACCCGGCCGCGCAGGGTGGGCGACAGCTTGGCCTCTTCGGCGAGACGGTAGAAGGCGGAGATCTCACCGTAGGCGAGGACCGCGAAGAGGTCGGTGGCTCCAGGATGTTCGGCGGAGATGCGGCCGTCGGAAGACGAAGGAATACGGCCGTCGGAAGACTCCGAGGCAGCGCCGAGCGCAGTGGACGAGTTTGCTCCCATGGGACCCCACCCTAGCGGCCGGAAACGACGCGCAGTCACCCATCGGCGACGACACCCGGGACGCACCCTCGATACGTTCGCAAGGCCTTGCGACACAACGTAATTCAGTGCTGGTCGCGCAGGAACTTGTCGAGCTGGGTCCACGTGGTGTCGCGGGCGACGAGAATGCCGAGGTGCGAGCCGGGTGCGGTCTCGTACCGCACCTCCGGCGAGCCGGTCAGCGTCGTCGTCCCGTGCTCCACCGCGGCGGCCGGGGTGATCACATCGTTCGGTCCACCGACGAGCAGCACCGGCTGGGTGATGTCGGCCAGCGCGATCTGCTGCTCGCCCAGGTGCACCACGCCCTTGCCGATGTCGTTGTTGAGGATGAAGCGGCCCCACAGCTGGTTGTAGAAACGCCCCGGATAGCCGGGCAGCGAATTCTGGAACCGGTCGATGGTCTCCATCCGGGCCAGGGTCGCGGTGTCCGCGAGATTGCTCGCGATGAAGAACGGCCGCTTGAGTTCCCGATCCCAGGCGGTGGCGCGGTAGGCGATCCGGGTCAGCTGCGCCGAGACCCCGCCGGCGGCGCGAATGGCCGCGGTGGCGGTGCGGCCGCCGTCGATACGCGCCAGGGTGCGCAGTTCGCGCGCACCGAGCATGTGGTCGTAGCTCAGCGGCGCGCCGACGGCCGTGATGGACCGGATGGGCAGCGCCTGATCGGCCGCGGCGGTCAGCAGGGCCAGGACGCCGCCGATGGACCAGCCCACCAGATCCACCGGACGGCCGCCGCGATCGGCCGACACCTCGCGGATGGCCTCGGGCAGGATGTCGTCGATCCAGGTCTCGAAGCCCATGCGCCGGTCCTCGAAGGTGATGTCGCCGTAGTCGACCAGGTATGGCGCGCGGCCGGTCTCCAGCAAGAACCGGGCCAGGCTCTGATCGGGGCGCAGGTCGAAGCAGAAGGCGGGCGCGGCCAGCGGCGGGACCAGCAGCACGGCCGGATCGTCGGGGCCCGCGCCGTCGTAGCGGCGCAGTTCGCGATGCGGCGCGTCGGACAGCACCGTCGACGGGGTGGGTTCGGGGGCCTCGATGCCGTCGCCGAAGGTCAGCGACCACATGTTGCGGGCGGCGGTGGTCACGGTGTCTGCCAAGCTCACCGCAATACCTTCGCAGATAGTGCTACACGGTGTATCACCTATGTGAGCAACTCAACTGTCCGCGCGGTGGCCGACACCGTTGTCCCCGGGCGAATTATGGTGCGCCACAATCATTAACGGCAATGCGAAACCCCGGATCAGACCGTCTTTCGCAACCGATAAGCGCGCCGACCAGCGCAATAACGCCACACATTAGCGGTGGCGGAAATCAGGGCGAAGGCCGTATCACGCTACAATCTCCGCGGACGGCGGAATTCACGCCCGTAGTCCACGGAAAATGTGCGCGCACTCCGATCCGCAGCACTGCACCGCCGCGCCAGGTCGACGCCCATCCACTGGAGAGGCATCCCGCAGCGGCGAGAAACACGGATCAAGTGGTCGTCGCGGACCGACCGGGTCCGCCCCACGCCTCGTGCGCGCGAGACGCGATAAACGAGGAAAGGCAAGAACCTGAGCAAGATCACCGTAGAGCAGGAACCGGGTGTGGCGGACACGCTGCTGACCGCGGAACTCGACGACACCCACCTCGCTCCCACTTTCGCCGAATTGGGCGTGCGGCCGGAAATCGTCCGGGCCCTCGCCGAGATCGGCATCGAACGCACTTTCGCCATTCAGGAACTCACCCTGCCGCTCGCACTGGCCGGTGAGGATCTCATCGGCCAGGCCCGCACCGGTATGGGCAAGACCTTCGGCTTCGGTGTGCCGCTGCTGCACCGCATCGCCACCGGCGACTCCGGCACCAAGGCCCTCGACGGCACCCCGCGTGCGCTGGTCATCGTGCCGACCCGCGAGCTGTGCATCCAGGTCACCCAGGATCTGGAGAACGCCGCCAAGTATCTCGACGACAGCACCGGAACCACGGTGCGCATCACGTCGATCTACGGCGGCCGCCCCTACGATTCGCAGATCGAGGCGCTGCGCGCCGGTGTCGACGTGGTCGTCGGCACCCCGGGCCGCCTGCTGGATCTGGCCGAGCAGCAGCATCTGATCCTGGGCAAGGTGCAGGTGCTGGTCCTCGACGAGGCCGACGAAATGCTCGACCTGGGCTTCCTGCCCGATATCGAGCGCATTCTCAATATGGTTCCCGAGCAGCGCCAGACCATGCTGTTCTCGGCCACCATGCCGGGTCCGATCATCACCCTGGCCCGCACCTTCCTGAACCGGCCGACGCACATCCGCGCCGAGGAGCACCACGAGTCCGCGGTGCACGACCGGATCACCCAGCTGGTCTACCGCGCCCACGCGCTGGACAAGAGCGAGCTGGTGGCTCGCATCCTGCAGGCCGAAACCCGCGGCGCGACAATGATTTTCGCGCGCACCAAGCGGACCGCGCAGAAGGTCGCCGACGATCTGGCCGAGCGCGGCTTCGCTGTCGGCGCGGTGCACGGCGACCTGGGGCAGATCGCCCGTGAGAAGGCGCTCAAGAAGTTCCGCGAGGGCAAGATCGACGTGCTGGTCGCCACCGATGTGGCCGCCCGCGGCATCGACATCGACGACGTCACCCACGTCGTCAACTACCAGTGCCCGGAGGACGAGAAGACCTACGTGCACCGCATCGGCCGCACCGGCCGCGCGGGCAAGACCGGTGTCGCGGTCACCCTGGTGGACTGGGACGAGCTGAACCGCTGGGGCCTCATCGACAAGGCCCTCGACCTCGGCATCCCGGAACCGGTCGAAACGTATTCCCGCTCCCCCCACCTGTACGAGGAGCTCGGCATTCCGGAGGGCGTCACCGGCGTCATCCGCAAGCGCAAGCCCGAGCGCGACGAGGATGCCGTCGTGGTGGAGCGCGAACACCGCGGCGCCCGCAGCCGCAACCGCCGCCGTACCCGCGGTGGCCGGCCGGTCGAGGGCGAGACGGCCGTGGTGACCACCGAAACTCCCGCCGCCGAGGCCGATTCGGCCGCCGGTGATCCGGAGAAGTCCGGCCGCCGTCGCCGCCGTCGCCGCCGCGGCGGCAAGGGCGGCAACACCCCGGCCGACGCCATCGTCGCGACCACGGTCGAGACGGAACTCGACGCCGAAGGCCCCGCCGAGGTTGCCGACGTCGTCTCCGAGGATGCCGGGGACGGCGCCCGCCGGGGACGCAAGCGCACCCGCCGCGGGGGCAAGGGTTCCGCCGAGGGCACCGGCGTGACCGAAGCCGCCGCCGAGGTCGTCTCGGAGGCCGCGGTCGCCGAGACGCCCGCGCCGGTCGAGGCGAGCGTGGCCACCACGACGGTCGAGCCGGTCGCCGACGCGGTCGTGGCCGACGCGGTCGTGGCCGACGCGGTCGTGGCCGACGCGCCCCGCAAGCGCACCCGCCGGACCAAGGCGGCCGCCGAGGCCACGGTCCCTGCCGCCGAGGCTCCGGTCGCCACGGAGTCGACGGTCGTCGCCGAGACCGACGCGGCGGCATCGGCTCCCGTGACCGCCGAAGCGGCCGCGCCCCGCAAGCGCACCCGCCGCACCAAGGCCGCCGTGGCCGAATCCGGCACCGGCGCAGAGGGTTCCGCCGCAGTGGAATCGGCTGCCACCGATGGTGACTCGGCCGAGCCCGCCCTGCGGGCGCCGCGCAAGCGCACCAGCCGCGCCGCGAGCACAGCGCCGACCGCCGCGAGCACCACGCCGACCGCCGACGAGACCTCCACCGGCGCCGACGCCGAGGCCGCCGCGGAGACTCCGAAGAGCGCACCGCGCAAGCGGACTCGCAAGGCCGCGGCGGCGACCGTCGAGGCCAACGGCGCCGTCGAGGCCACCGCCGGAGCGGCGGACGGTGCGGAAGCGCCGAAGGCCGCGCCCCGCAAGCGGACTCGTAAGGCCGCCGCGGCGACCGTGGACGCCAACGGCGCGGCCGAGGTGGTCGCGGCGGCGGCGGACGGTGCCGAGGTGGTCGCGGAAGCGCCGAAGGCCGCGCCGCGCAAGCGGGTCCGCAAGGCCGTCAAGGCGGAGGTCGAAGCGGTCGAGTCGGGTACTGCGGCAAGCGGTTCCGACGAGCCCGCGGCGGCGGCTCCGGTGCGGCGGACGCGGCGGAAGAAGGCCGACGTGGACGCCGAGGCCGCCGTGGTGGTGACCGACGCCGCGGTCGCGGCCTCGGCCTAGCCGCGCGGATCGGTTACTCTCGCTGTCGTGCTCGCACCCGAGCGGCGGACGCGCGCCGATATTCTCACCGCTGTCGCGATCGCCGCTCTGGTGGCGATCGCGGCAGCGGTTGTGGTGCTGACCAGCGATGTGCGCGGCACCGACGCGCAGTCCGCGAACCACACCCTCACCCCGCCGCCGGCGGCCGACTCGGTGCCCGCGCAGGTCAAGGAGCTGTGGCACGCCCCGGACGGCGCGGCCATGCGCTCGCTGACGGTGGGCGCGGTGGCCGTCACCGCCGACGACGGCACCGTCACCGGGCGGGATGCCCGCACCGGCGACGAGGTCTGGAAGTACCAGCGGGACATGCCGTTGTGCGCGGTGGAGGTCCAGTTCGGGACGGTCATCGCCACCTACCGGGATCAGCGCGGCTGCAGTCAGACCACCCTGCTCAACGCCGAGACCGGGACCCGGGTGGCGGCGCGGTCCAGCTACATGGACAAGCGGATCACCCTGGCCCCGGACGGCACCTATGTGCTCGCGCTGGGCGACGACCGCCTGGAGATGTGGCGCTCGGATCTGGTCCGCACCCTCGAATACGGCTACGTGGACGCCCCGGTGAATCCGCACACCCAGCCGCGCACCGACTGCCGGCTGCTCTCGGCGGGCTCGGCGCCCAGCCGGGTGGCGGTGCTGGAACGCTGCCCCAAGGACCCCGCCGACCGGCTGTCCATCCTCAATCCCGCGCCCAAGGACGGCACGGTGCCGGAGGAGTACAGCACGCACGTGCTCAACGAGCCCGGCGGCGCGGTGGACGGGGCGCGCGTGATCGCGGTGTCCGACACCCGGACCGCGCTCTACCTCCCCGCCACGCCGACCACCCCGCCGGTGCTGACGATCTATGACGTCAGCGGCAATCTGCTTGCCACCCACCAGGTTCCGGCTTTCACGGACACCGCCATGGTGGCGCGGCTGTCCACCGGTTTCTTCGTCTTCACCGGCGACAGCCTGATCGCCCTCAACCCCACCACCCTCGACCCCCAGTGGGGCGCCCAGCACGTGCTCGGCACCCCGGCGCTGATGGCCGGCCAGCTGGTGGCCCCGGTCCCGGACGGCCTGGCCGTCCTGGATCCCGGCACCGGCGCGCAGGTCTCGCGAATCCCGCTGCAGCGCAGCGACTATCACAACGAGCCCATCGGGCTGAGCGTCTCGGGCAACGTCTTCCTGGAGCGCCGGGGCACCCAGGTGTACGGCGTCGGCGCGGCCGCCTGACCCGGTCGCCCACGGGTGCCCGATTCCGACGGGTCGCTGCGGCCCGCTAGGTATTCGGGGAGGCGGTGGAGCATGATCGAATTCATGAGTGGTGGCGAATTCCGGTTGGTAGTGCTGCGACACGGGGAGACGGCCTGGTCGGCCGCGCGCCGCCACACCGGCCGCACCGATGTGCCCCTCACCGAGATCGGCGAGGCGCAGGCCCGGGCCGCCGGAAAACTGCTGTACGACATGGAATTGCGGAATCCGCTGGTGCTGAGCAGCCCCCGGCAGCGCGCGCTGCGCACCGCGGCGCTGGCCGGGCTGCCCGGCGTCATCGTCGACGACGATCTGGTGGAGTGGGACTACGGCGAATACGAGGGCCTCACCACGCCCGAGATCCAGCGGATGTCGCCCGGCTGGACCATCTGGACCGGCGAGACCCCAGAGGGCGAGACCGCCGAGCACGTCCGCAAGCGCGCCGACCACGTGCTGGCCACCGTCATTCCCGAGCTGGCCACCCGCGATGTGGTGCTGGTCGGCCACGGCCACTTCTCGCGCGCGCTCATCGCCCGCTGGGCCGAGTTCGAGGTGATCGAAGGCCGCCGATTCTTCCTGTCCACCGCCGCGGTTACGGTGCTGGGACACGATCACCAGGCTCGAACCGTGCTCGCGCACAATCTGGTTCCGCCGCTCAACCCGTAGGAAGGGGCCGCCGAATGATTCGCCGCGCCACCCCCGCCGACATCCCGGCGCTCGTCCAGCTCGTCCACGATCTGGCCGAGTACGAGAAGGCCGCCGACGAGTGCACCCTCACCGCGGCCCAGCTCGAGACGGCCCTGTTCGGGCCGCAGCCCGCGCTGTACGCCCATGTGGCCGAGACCGATCACGGCGTGGTGGGCTGCGCCATCTGGTTCCTGAACTTCTCCACCTGGAAGGGCGTGCACGGGGTCTATCTGGAGGATCTCTACGTCAAGCCGGAGGTCCGCGGCCGCGGGCTGGGCAAGAGCCTGCTCGCGACGCTGGCCCGCGAGGCCGTCGAGCAGGGGTACGCCCGCGTGGACTGGTCGGTGCTCACCTGGAACACCCCGAGCATCGACTTCTACGAATCCATCGGGGCCGAGCACCAGCACGAGTGGACCGGCTACCGCCTGCGCGGCGCGGCCCTGGCCCGCCTGGCGACGCACGCGGACGACTGAATTCGCCGCGGCATCCGAATTCGCCGCAGCATCGCTGGAAAGCGCTCGCTCACCCGAGTGGTGGGCGAGCGTCCGAAAACTCGCTCACGGGCCACTGAGCAACGATTACGGCGACTCTGCGCAAACCGCCGCGGCTATTCCTCGACGGAGCCGTAGCCCGCGGCCATCCACCGATTCGAGGCCGGAGCGAACAGCGCACCCAGCGCACCCAGCGCCAGCAATCCCAGCGGCGCCCCGAACTCGGGCCGGTCCGAGGTGAACATGTAGTACGCGACACCCAGCAGCAGCAGCTGGGTCAGCGTGGCGATGGCCCGCCCCCACCGCTTCCCGCGCATCAGCCCGATCCCCGCGGCCAGCACCGCGCCGCCCAGGATGGCCGCGTACCCGGCGGTGAGATAGCTGTTCTTGGGGCTCTGCGCCGACCCGTTCACGCCGACGATGATCAGCACGACCATCGCGACCAGGCCCAGCGCGCCCTCCAGCGCGACCAGCGCGCCCGCCACGCGCACCGTCCCCGGCACCACGTCGCTCTCGCCCACGGGCTTGTTCTCGCCGTTGTTCTGCTCAGCCACCCGCCCAGCCTACGGTGCCCGATTTGCCCCTCCGCTTCGCTCCGGGGCGGATTCGAGGCCGTCAACCGAAGCCGTGATCGCGAGTGCTGCGCTCACTTTGAGCCCAGTAGGCTGCTTTGTGTGCGGACCCTGCTTATCGTGAACCCGAATGCCACTTCGACCACTCGGTCCACTCGCGATCTGCTCGCTCACGCACTGGAAAGCCGTACCCAGCTGACCGTTCGCCACACCGAGCACCGAGGGCACGCCGCCGAGCTGGCGCGCTGGGCCGCCGACACCCGGATGGACCTGATCGTGGTGCACGGCGGGGACGGCACGGTGAACGAGACCGTCAACGGTTTCCTCCCGCTGCCGGGTGAGCCGCAGCGGGAGTGGCTGCCGCGGCTCGGCGTCATCCCGGGCGGTTCGGCGAATGTGTTCGCGCGCTCGCTGGGCATCGAACCGGATCCGGTGACCGCCACCAATCAGCTCATCGATCTGTTGGCCGATGACGCGGACCGCCGTATCGGGCTCGGCGTCGCCGACGATCGCTGGTTCCTCTTCAGCGCCGGTGTCGGGCTCGACGCGGATGTGTGCGAGGCCATCGACGCCAAGCGCGCGGATGGCAAAACCGCGACGCCCGCGCGCTATCTGCGCACCACGGTCCGGCAGTTCTTTCGCGCCAAACGGCATGCCCCGCAAGTGCGTCTCGACATTCCAGGTAACGAACCGGTCACGGATGTGCATTACGCATTCGTGACGAATGCCAGTCCCTGGACTTATCTCGACAACACGCCCGTGGTCACCAACCCGGGGACCACATTCGAATCGGGTCTCGGAGTGTTTGCCATGCGCACCATGGGCGTGCTGCCCACCCTGCTGGTCGCCCGGCAGTTGCTCGCAGCCCATGGAGATCCCAAGAGCCGCACCTTGTTTCGCGATGACGACGTGCCGGCCGTGACCGTCACCGCGGCCGAACCGATCGGCTTGCAAATCGACGGCGACTTCATCGGACGCCGCAACATGGTGAATTTCACAGCCGTCCCGGATATCCTCGATGTGGTCGCGCCGAAGCCCTAGCCGGTTCGACACGCCCTAGAAACATCGCGGTTGCGCTGCGAAAACTGGCTCAACCGAGTACAAATGACACGGCGGATCCCCATGTAGGGGTCTTACAGCGTGAGCTTCCCCACGGTGCACCGGGTATCTATTGACATCTACGGTGTTCGTGAAAGCATTCACAAGCAACCGTGCGGAAACATTCGAGTCGCACAAGTGAACGGACCACAAACCCAAGGGGCAGCGCCGTGCGCGCCCTAGCAAAGGAGCAGAGGAATGGACTGGCGCCACAAGGCCATCTGTCGCGACGAGGACCCCGAGCTGTTCTTCCCGGTGGGTAACAGTGGTCCGGCGCTCGCGCAGATTGCCGATGCCAAGCTGGTCTGCGCTCGCTGCCCCGTCACCGCTGACTGCCTTTCCTGGGCCCTGAAGTCGGGCCAGGATGCCGGCGTGTGGGGTGGTATGAGCGAAGACGAGCGTCGCGCGCTGAAGCGCCGCAACGCGCGTACGCGTACCCGCACCGTCGTCTAACCAGCTAGGCGACAGGCGTTACGGCCGACCCCAGCCTCGCGGCCGCAACGCAATTCGGCCCGGCACCAATTCAGGTGCCGGGCTTCAGTGTGTAAAGGGGCCGGCCCGAGTCTGATCACGAGAGGAATTCCCGTTCAACGGGATTGACTCTTCGAACGAAAGTTCGGGCGCAGAATTTTCACTACGCCCGAACTCGTGCGCCGCGCAATATGTTTCAGCGAGCGGAGCGACGGCCGAGGGGAACTCGCAGCACCGCGTCGGTACCGACATCGGCGCCGGGATGAAGTCCGATGGACCCGCCCAATTCTGCCGTCACGAGAGTGCGGACGATTTGCAGGCCCAACCGGTCGGAGGCTTCCAGGCTGAATCCGTCGGGCAGGCCGCGGCCGTCGTCGCTGATGATGACGTCGAGCCAGCGCGCCGAACGCTCGGAACGGATTGTGACAGTACCGTTCTCGCCGGCGTCGAAGGCGTGCTCGATGGCGTTCTGCACGAGCTCGGTCAGCACCATGACCAGCGGCGTCGCCCGTTCGGCGGAGAAGACGCCGAGCGATCCGGCGCGGCGCACCTTGATGCGGGCGGTGTGCACGGTCGCCACATCGGCCATGATCGGCAGCAGGCGGTCCACCACCTCGTCCAGATCGACCTCTTCGTCGACCGACATGGACAGCATTTCGTGCACCGAGGCGATCGAGGTGACCCGGCGGACCGATTCGGTCAGGGCCAGGCGGGCCTCCTCGTTCTCGGTGCGGCGGGCCTGCAGCCGCAACAGCGCGGCCACCGTCTGGAGGTTGTTCTTCACCCGGTGGTGGATCTCGCGAATCGTGGCGTCCTTGGACAGCAGCGCGCGGTCGCGCCGCTTCACCTCGGTGACATCGCGGACCAGCACCGCGGCCCCGGCGAGTTCCCCGTGCGGGCGCAGCACCAGGGTGCGCAGCAGCACGGTCGCCCCGCGCGCCTCGACTTCCATTCGGCGCCCGGCCTTTCCGGCCAGGGCCGCCTGGATGTCGCCGACGACTTCCTGCGCGTCGAACGGATCGGTGATCAGCGAGCGGGTGGTCAGCGCCAGATCCTGGCCGACCAGGTCGTTCTGCAAACCCATGCGGTGATAGGCCGACAGGGCATTGGGGCTGGCGTAGACGACGGTGCCCTCGGTGTCGAGGCGGATGAAACCGTCGCCCGCGCGGGGGCTGGAGTGCGCGCCGGTGCGGTCCTCGAGCGCGGGCCAGGTGCCGTCGGCGACCATCTGGCACAGGTCGTCCGCACAGGACATGTAGGCGATCTCGAGGCTGGAGCGCATCTTGCGACGCTGGGTATCGGTGTCACGGCCGAGCACGGCGATGATGTCGTCACCGACCCGCACCGGAATCGCCTCGCGCATGGCGTGCACGGGATGCGGGTGATAGACGCCGGTGAGGGCGGTATCGGTTTCGGTCCGAGCGATATCGGCGGTCAGCAGGGCCTCGAACACCTGCGGATTCGCCTCCTTGGTGGCGAGGGTGCCGACCAGATCCTCGAGGTGCACGGTAGGCGCGGTGGTGGGGCGGCACTGGGCGACGCACACCACCTCCGCGCCGGCACTGACCGGGCCCGTGCCCACCCAGAGCAGCAGATCCGCGAAGGACAGATCCGCCAGCAACTGCCAGTCCCCCACCACCCGCTGCAAATGGTCGACGGCCGCACCCGGTAGATCGGTGTGCTCGGCCAGTAGCTCACTCAGTGTCGACATTCACCACGCTCCTCTGTTCCCACGTCGCGTGTATGTTCCCACGCGACGCGGCAAGGGCGCCTCAGGAGCAGGTCGGGGGCTCGTCGCTCAGGAGATGACGGCGATCAGGTCACCCTGCTGCAGCACCTGGCCGGGGCTGACGTGGATGGAGGCGACGGTGCCCTCGATCTCGGAGATGACGGGGATCTCCATCTTCATCGACTCCAGCAGGACCAGGGTCTGGTCGACGCTGACCTTGTCGCCGACAGCGACCTCGATGTTCAGCACAGTCGACACCATCTCGGCCTTCACTTCCTCAGCCATGTACACCTCTCGCGTTCGCGTTGACCCGTAGCCCCTGAAGGTACAGCCAACCACACATGAAAGAATGACGGCCGACTGAAGGGAGATTACCTATGGGTAAGCGTGGACGTAAGAAGCGTGGCCGCAAGAAGAATGCCGCCAACCACGGCAAGCGGCCGAACGCCTGAGCCGTAGCGAAAAGCTCGAAAACTGCTGAGCGGCACCACTTCCCATCGGGAAGGGTGCCGCTCAGTTCCGCCTCTCCCGGACTTCAGCGGGCAGCCGGTTGCCGTTCCGACTCTCACACCCGTGCCGGCGGCCAAGTGCCGAACCTATTTTGGACGTACCCGGTGAGTTACCCGGGTCGCCACCAAATCAGTTCTCCGGCTCCGTAACGACACGCGTTTCAACACGCGTGTAGCTGGTCCGGATCTCCATCGTCAGGCGCTGGCGCAGGGAATCCGGTGCGCGGTCGCCGCCGCATTTGCGATTCAGCAGCGACTTCAGCTTCTCCTCCAGGCCGTAGGCCTCGATGCACGGCGAGCAACGGTCGATGTGCTCACGCAACCGTGCCTTCACGGTGTCGTCGCACTCGTTGTCCAGGAGCAGCCAGACATCGGCGAGCACCGCCGAGCAGTCCAGTTCTTCCATCTCGTCGCTCACTGGGTTACCTCCTCACGCGCCGCATCGCTGCCCGACCGATTGAATCCACGTTCCCGCGCCACGTCGGCGAGCAGGCCCTTGAGCTGCTTGCGGCCACGGTGCAGACGGGACATGACGGTACCGATGGGAGTTCCCATGATCTCGGCGATTTCCTTGTAGGGGAAGCCCTCCACGTCGGCGTAGTACACCGCCATCCGGAACTCCTCGGGAAGCGACTGCAGAGCGGCCTTGATGTCGTCGTCCGGCAGCGCCTCGAGGGCTTCCATCTCCGCGGAGCGCAGACCGGTGGAGGTGTGCTCGGCGGTGGAGGCCAGCTGCCAGTCGGTGATCTCGTCGGTCGGATACTGCGCGGGCTGGCGCTGCTTCTTCCGATACGAGTTGATGTAGGTATTGGTGAGGATGCGGTACAGCCACGCCCGCAGGTTGGTGCCCTCGCGGAACGAGCGGAACCCCTGGTAGGCCTTGGCGAAGGTCTCCTGCACCAGATCCTCGGCATCGGCCGGGTTGCGAGTCATGCGCAACGCCGCCCCGTAGAGCTGGTCCAGCAGCGGGAGCGCGTCACGCTCGAATCGCGCGGCCAGTTCCGCCGCGGATTCGGTACTCCTGGCACCGGATTCACTCACCTCGTCATAGTCGACCGCTTGATCGTCGCCGGCGTCGATGCGCTCGCTGTCCGCGTCGTCATCACGCTGGCGATCGACCATGTCGTCGTCGCTCGTCACGCTAATCCCTTCGATCGCCGTAGCACTTGAATCTACCGCGAACAGGGATTCGGCCAGGAAACCGGCCGGGGGCGCGACGTCGGCGGCCCCCCTGCGGAACAGCAGCGGCCCGGTCCGCACCGGGGGCTCTTCGACCAGAACGGTCACCGACTCCTCCTTGGATGAATGGGATGCGTGCGCCCGCGAACCGTGGGCCCTGCGGTTGCTGTGAAGCGCGTATCGCGTGCAACAGGTGTGACGCTCACCCTGTTCCCAGCACCGGAAATCCGGTTGCGTCCGCTGGATAGGGTGAGCCCATGGCTGCAGCTCCGACCCCGGCGATCAAGGCTCTGATGCAGGCGAAGGTGGACCACCGGGTGCACTCGTATACCCATGACCCGCGCAGTGATTCGTACGGGGCGGAGGCGGTGGAGGCGCTCGCGAGCGAGCTCGGGGTTACCGCCGGGCAGATCTTCAAGACGCTGGTGATCGAACTGGGGTCGGGCGGGCTGGCGGTGGCGGTATTGCCGGTGCCGACCACGCTGTCGCTGAAGGCGGCGGCCGCGGCGCTGGGCGGCGGCAAGGCCGCCATGGCCGACAAGGCCAAGGCGGAGCGGACGACCGGGTATGTGCTGGGCGGGATTTCGCCGCTGGGGCAGAAGAAGCGGCTGCCGACCGTCGTCGACGAGTCGGCGCTGGAGTGGGATCGGGTGCTGTGCAGCGCGGGTAAGCGCGGGCTGGAGATCGAGCTCGCCCCGGCGGATCTGGTCCGGCTCACGGGAGCGGTGACGGCCGCGGTCGCAGTGGCCTGACCTGCCCAAGAGGGGCGAATTGTCCGATTCTCCCGTGAGCGGAGACACAACCTCCGGAAAAAGCTTGCCAAGGGACAACTATGTCGGAATACTTGCGCCGTACAACTAGTTGACGCATACAAGCAGTTGACCGACGCAAGGAGGTGAGACCGACCGTGACCGACGATGACCCGGCGACTACCCCCACCGACATCGACGACGGCCTTGTCGACGCCATCGCCTACGAGATCGCCCGGCTCACCAAACTGCGCGACCGCACCAATGCGCAGGTCGCGTCCATGACCCAGGGCGAGATCGAACCGGCCGCGTTCAGCATCCTGTTCCAGCTGATCCACGACGGCCCGAAACGCTCGGGCGCGCTGGCCGAGGCCCTCTATTCCGACGCCTCGACCATCAGCCGGCAGGTCGCGAGCCTGGTCAAGCGCGGACTCATCGAGCGCCGCGCGGATCCGGCCGACGGGCGGGTCAGCGTCCTCGACGTGACCGACACCGGCCGCACCGTGGCCGCCCAGATCCGGGCCCGCCGCAACGACTCGCTGCGCCACATGCTGGTCGGCTGGGATCCCGATGAACGGGAGACCTTCGCCGCCCTGCTGCGGCGCTTCGTCGACGGCTACGAGGAGACCCGGCAGCGCATGCTGGCCGACATCGCGGCCCACAAAGACCTTCAGTCCTATTACGCACCCGCGGAGAGCAATTCGTGACTACACAAACGGAAGTGGCGGAGCCGGAACTCAATTCGGCCGGCTTCACCCACAAGCAGATCCTGGTCATCATGAGCGGTTTGATCATGGGCATGCTGCTGGCGGCCCTGGATCAGACCATCGTGTCGACCTCCATCCGCACCATCGCCGATGAGCTGCACGGCTATTCGGCGCAGGCGTGGGTGACCACCGCCTACCTGATCACCTCGACCCTGGCGACGCCGCTCTACGGCAAGCTCTCGGACATGTACGGCCGCAAGCCGTTCTACCTGGCCGCCATCTCCATCTTCGTGGTCGGCTCTCTGGCCTGTTCCATGGCGACCTCCATGTACGAGCTGGCCGCCTTCCGGGCCTTCCAGGGCCTGGGCGCGGGCGGTCTGATGTCGCTGGCGCTGACCATCATGGGCGACATCGTGTCCCCGCGGGAGCGCGCCCGCTACCAGGGCTACTTCCTGGCCGTGTTCGGCACCTCCAGCGTGGTCGGCCCGGTCGTCGGCGGCATTCTGTCGGGCACCGACCAGATCCTGGGCGTCACCGGCTGGCGCTGGGTGTTCCTGGTGAACGTGCCGGTCGGCATCATCGCGCTGGCCGTGGTGACCCGCGTGCTCAAGCTGCCCAAGCGCCCCGTCACCAAGGTGCCGATCGACTGGATGGGCATCTCGGTGCTGATCGTCGGCCTGGTGCCGCTGCTGGTGGTCGCCGAGCAGGGCCGCGAATGGGGCTGGACCAGCAGCCATGCCATCCTCTGCTACGTGCTGGGCGCGATCGGCGTGCTGTCGTTCATCGCGGTCGAGGCCAAGCAGGGCGACGCGGCGCTGATCCCGCTGCGCATGTTCAAGAACTCCACCTTCGCCCTCGGCGTGGTCATCTCGGTGGTGGTCGGTGCGGCCATGTTCGGCGGCATCACCCTGCTGCCGCAGTACCTGCAGGTGGTGCAGGGCGCGAGCCCGACCAAGGCGGGTCTGCTGATGCTGCCGCTGGTGGCGGGCATGATGACCGGCTCGATCCTGGCCGGCCAGCTGATCGCCCGGACCGGGCGGTACAAGTACTTCCCGCCGGTGGGCGCGGCGCTGCTGACCTCGGGCCTGTTCCTGCTGCACCTGGTGTCGGCCGACACCGAGCTGTGGGTCGTCATGATCTTCATGGCCATCACCGGCTTCGGCCTCGGCAACCTGATGCAGCCGCTGACCCTGGCGCTGCAGAACGCGTTGCCGCCCAAGGACATGGGCGTGTCCACGGCGGCCGCGACCTTCTTCCGGCAGATCGGCGGCACCCTGGGCGTGGCGGTGTTCCTGTCGGTGCTGTTCACCCAGCTGGCTCCGAACATCACCACCTCGCTGGAGAGTGTCCGGGGCGACCAGGCCTACACGCAGGCCGCCACGGACGCGGTGAAGGGCCCCGACTCGGTCGACAAGAAGGTCGTCCTCGGCCTGTCGAACCAGGAGACCGCGCCGGCGGTCGTGGGCCAGGTGCTCAACGACAGCTCGGTGATCCAGCAGCTGAATCCGACGCTGGCGCACCCCTTCAAGGAGGGCTTCGCCAAGTCCATGGACCGGGTGTTCCTGTCGGCCACCTTCGTGGCGCTGCTCGGATTCATCCTGGTGCTGTTCTGGAAGGAGGTGCCGCTGCGCAGCGCAGGTGGCATCCAGGCCAGAAAGGAAGCCGTCGAGGCGGCGGACGCCGCGGCGGTCTGATCGGCCGGACGACAATCGAATCGGCAATGCCCCCGACGCGGAGACGCGGCGGGGGCATTGCCCTTTCACAATTCGGCCGAATTTCTGTGAGTTACTTGGGAGCGCGCAGTGAGCTTGTTGTGAACCTTTTGTCCGCAAGGTCCTATACGAACCCGAGGATGTGATGCGGTTTATGTCTCACCATCGGCGAATTCGCACGGCCGTCGCCGCCGGAGCGCTGGTACTGGCACTGGGATCCGCCCCGCTGACGATCGCGCTCGCGACGGCCGCGCCGGTGCACGCCGCTCCGGTCAATCCGAGCTTCCCCGACCCGGGCGGCCCGGGCGGCGGGCAGCAGCAGAAGAAGGACGAGCGCATCGACAAGGCGGAGAAGCTCGGCGGCAACATCATCACCAGGATGATCGACTCGATGGCCGACACCCTGAAGTGCACGCTCAATATCGGGCTGCCGACCGTGAAGTGCGGTTGAGACGAACCCTCGAAGCACCCGTGCCCCGCTGCGTTCCGCAGCGGGGCACAGTGCTGGAACGGGAAAGAAGCCGGTCAGATCAGGCTGATCTGACCGGCCTGTTCGTCCACCTGCGCCAGCAGTTCGGGACCGTTGTTCTTGACACTGTTGACCAACGACGGCACTTCGCGCACCAGAATGTCCGAAACCGCTGCGGGGTAAGGCGTTTCCAGCAGCGATTCGGGAGCGGGGTGGTCCGGGTCCAGCCACGCGTCCCAGTGCTCGCGCGGCATCGGCAGGGGCATGCGGTCGTGGACCTTGGTCAGATCGCCGACCGCATCGGTGGTCAGGATCGTGCAGGACAGCAGGGGCTGCGCCTCGTCGCCTTGACTGCGGTCACGCCAGACCGACCAGAGACCCGCCATATAGAGGCGTCCCCCGTCGGCGCGGGACATGAAATACGGCCGCTTGACGGCCTTTCCGAACGCGTCGGCCTCGGTGACCCACTCGTACCAGCCGTCCATGGGCACCAGGCAGCGGCGCTTCTTCACCGCATCACGGAAGGAAGCGGTGGTGGCGGCCTTGTCGGCGCGGGCATTGAACAGCGGTTTGCCCTTCACCGGGATTCCGGGCTCGGCGGCCTTGGTCCAGGGCGGGATCAGACCCCAGCGCATGGCCCGGATGCGCAGGGTGGCCGGGTCCTCCGGGTGGTCGCGGTCGTGGCGTTCGACGACCGTGAGCACCTTATTGGTGGGAGCCACGTTGTAATTCGGATCGAAGCCCTGGTCGCCGGTCTCGTCGATAGCGTCGAGCTCGACGGCCAGCTTCGCGGGATTCGTCGTGGTCGCGTATCTACCGCACATGACGACCATGCTGCCATCGGGTGCCGACAGTCACCAGAAGTGAATCGCCCGCGATGTGATGGCAATTGACATCACTTGGACGGTATGAGACGTTCGTCTCATCACACTCTCATCAAGGGACGCCGCCAATCATGACTGCAACCGAAACCGCCCCGCTCGATCAGGCCGACACGCTGACTTCGGTCAACCCTGCCACCGGCGAGGCCCTCGCCACCTACAAGATCGATGATGAGGCGGCGGTGCGCGCGGCCGTCGCCAAGGCCCGGACCGCCGCCGCCACCTGGGGTGCGCTGACCTACGCCGAGCGCAAGAAGCACATTCTGCGCTGGGGCAGCAAGCTGGTCGAGAAGTCCGACGAGCTCAGCGAGCTCATCCACGCCGAGAACGGCAAACCCCTCGACGACGCCTTCCTCGAGCTCATGCTGGCCCTCGAGCACATCAAGTGGGCCGCCTCCAATGCCGAGAAGGTGCTCAAGCCCAAGAAGGTCGCGCCCGGCGCGTTCATGGCCAATTTCGCCGCCCACCTGGAGTACCGCCCGCTCGGCGTGGTCGGCGTGATCGGGCCGTGGAACTACCCGATCTACACCCCGAACGGCTCCATCGCCTACGCCCTGGCCGCCGGCAACTGCGTGGTCTTCAAGCCGAGCGAATTCTCCACCGGCATCGGCAATTTCGTGGCCAAGGCGTTCGCCGAGGCGAATCCGGAACTGCCGGACGGCGTCTTCATCACCATCAACGGCTACGGCGCGACCGGTGCGGCGCTGGTCAAGTCCGGCGTCGACAAGCTGGCCTTCACCGGATCCACCGCGACCGGCAAGAAGATCATGGCCTCCGCCGCCGAGACCCTCACCCCGGTGCTGCTGGAGTGCGGCGGCAAGGACGCGGTGATCGTGGCCGCGGACGCCGACGTCAAGGCCGCCGCCGATGCGGTCGCCTGGGGCGCCACCGCCAACTCCGGCCAGACCTGCGCGGGCGTGGAGCGGGTGTACGTGGACAAGGCGGTCGCCGACGAGTTCGTCGCCGAGGTCAAGCGCATCCTCACCGACATCAAGCCGGGTTCGGACAGCACGGCCTCCTACGGTCCGATGACCATGCCCAGCCAGGTCGACATCGTGCGCCGGCACATCGACGACGCGCTGAAGAACGGCGGCAAGGCCGTGCTGGGCGGGCCCGAATCGGTCAAGGGGCCCTTCATCGAACCGGTCGTGCTGGTCGACGTGGACGAGTCCTCGGATGCGGTGTGCGAGGAGACCTTCGGGCCGACCGTCACCATCCGCACCGTCAACGGCGTCGACGAGGCCGTGGAGCTGACCAACAAGAGCAAGTACGGGCTCGGGTCGGCGGTGTACTCGAAGAACCAGGGCATGGAGATCGCCCGGCGCCTCCAGGTCGGCTGCACCTCGGTGAACTCGGTGCTGTCCTACGCGGCGATCTCAGGGCTGCCGTTCGGTGGCGTGCGCGACTCCGGCATCGGCCGCATCCACGGTGCGCCGGGCCTGCTGGAATTCTCGCGTCCGCACTCGATCGCGGTGCAGCGCTTCGCGATTCCCGGCATGGCGCTGCTGTCCTACACCCGTACCGACCGGACCATGAAGCTGCTGCGCAAGATCGTGCCGCTGATTCACGGGCGCGCCAAGTAGGGAGAGCCGACCCCGGGACTCTCAGGGATAGCCGGTCTCCGTACGGAGACCGGCATTTCGCGTTCAAGGAGCCGGTGGCAAGGGCGTGGGGGCGAAGAACTCCTCGAGCGGGGTGGGACCGGTGTAGCGCTGACAGTTGCAGCGCGCCCAGGCCTTGAGACCGACGCCGGTCTTACGGAACGTCTCGGCGTGGCAATGACCCGCTTCGCGGTCGTGCAGGGCGAGGTCGTGGCCACAGCCGCAGACGGCCGGGCCGGCCGCGGCGCCGGCCTTGCTGCGGCGGGAGCCGAATCGGCCCGCGAGCCAGCCGCCGCCGACGAGCGCGCCACCGATTACGAGGCTGAGGGGATCGATCACCCGATCAGCATACGTACTCATATACGTATACGTCTAGGCTCGTCCACGCCCGACGGAACGACTGATCTGGCGAGTCCGGGGTAACTCATCGGGCACGGGCTCAGTCGGGCACGGCACCCGACCGCCGGTCCGCGACGCAAGTCCCGGGAGAATTATCGGTCGGCGAAAAGGCTCGGGGAGGCGGGAGTGCGAAGATGGCCTTGTGACTTTTTGGCCCGCGCCCCACGTCCGAATTCCCGTCCACGCGACCGTGACCCTGCCCGGGTCCAAATCCATTACCAATCGGGCGCTGATCCTCGCCGCGCTGGCGGATCGGCCGTCCACCATCACCGGCGCGCTGCGCAGCCGGGATACCAACCTCATGATCGCGGCGTTGCGGGCCATGGGCACCGGCATCGAAGGCGAGGGCGAGACCCTCACCGTCACCCCGCCCGCCGAGTTCACCAGCGCCATGGTCGATTGCGGGCTCGCGGGCACCGTCATGCGCTTCCTGCCGCCGGTCGCGGCGCTGGCGCGCGGCGATGTCGCCTTCGACGGCGACGAGCAGGCGCGGATGCGGCCGCTCGGCACGATCCTGGACGCGCTGCGCGCACTGGGCCTCGACATCGACGGCAACCAGCTGCCGTTCGTGGTGCACGGCATGGGCGCACTGCGCGGCGGGCCGGTCACCATCGACGCCTCGAGCTCCTCGCAGTTCGTGTCCGGGCTGCTGCTGTCGGCGGCGCGGTTCGAGCAGGGCGTCACCGTGAACCACGACGGCGCGGCGCTGCCGTCCATGCCGCACATCGAGATGACCGTGGAGATGCTGCGGCGGGCCGATGTTCGCGTGGACGCGCCCAACGATCCGCGCAAGGCGCAGACCTGGACCGTGGCCCCCGGCCCGATCCGGGCGGTGGACTGGGAGGTCGAGCCGGACCTGTCCAATGCCACCCCGTTCCTGGCGGCGGCGGCCGTCACCGGCGGCGAGGTGAGCATTCCGCACTGGCCGCGGCTCACCACCCAGCCGGGCGACGTGATCCGGGAGATCCTGGTGCGCATGGGCGCCGAGGCGCGCTTCTTCGACAGCGTGCTCACCGTGCGCGGGCCCGAGCGCCTGGCCGGCATCGACATCGACCTGCACGACGTGGGCGAGCTGACCCCGACCGTGGCCGCCCTTGCGGCACTGGCGGATTCGCCGTCCCGGCTGCGCGGCATCGCGCACCTGCGCGGGCACGAGACCGACCGGCTGGCCGCACTCGCCACCGAGATCAACCGGCTGGGCGGCAAGGTCACCGAGACCGAGGACGGGCTGGCCATCGTGCCCAGCCCGCTCACCGGCGGGCAGTGGCGCTCCTACGCCGACCACCGGATGGCCACCGCCGGCGCGATCATCGGCCTGGTGACGCCGGGCGTGGAGATCGAGGACATCGGCACCACCGCCAAGACGCTGCCGAACTTCGTCGACCTCTGGGACAGCATGCTCGGCTCGTCGGGAGCAGACCACTGAGGCGGCGCGAGTACGACGAGTCCGATGTCCGGGTACGCCCGGGCAAGGGCTCGCGTCCGCGCACCAAGACCCGGCCGCAGCACCTGGATGCCGAAGCGGCCATGGTGGTTTCGGTGGACCGCGGCCGCTGGGGGTGCGTGCTGGACGGGGATCCGGACCGGCCGCTGACGGCCATGCGGGCGCGCGAGCTCGGCCGGACGCCGATCGTGGTCGGCGATCAGGTGGACGTGGTCGGCGACCTGTCCGGCAAGCCCGACACTCTGGCCCGCATCGTGCGGGTGGTCGATCGGCGAACGGTCTTGCGCCGCACCGCCGATGACACCGATCCGTTCGAGCGCGTGGTGGTGGCCAATGCCGAGCAGCTGTTCATCGTGGTGGCGCTGGCCGATCCGCCACCGCGCACCGGATTCGTGGAGCGGGCCATGGTGGCGGCGTATGTCGGTGGGCTGCAACCGATTCTGTGCCTGACCAAGCACGATCTGGCCGCCGACTCCGAATTCGCCTCGGCCTTCGAGGATTTGGATCTGACCATCGTCTACGGCGGCATCGAGGACCCGCTGGAGCCGGTGCTGGACCTGCTGGACGACAGGCTGACCGCGTTCATCGGGCACTCCGGGGTGGGCAAGTCGACCCTGGTGAACCGGCTGGTTCCGGAGGCGGAGCGCGCCGTCGGTGAGGTGTCCGGGGTCGGCAAGGGGCGGCACACCTCGACCCAGTCGGTGGCACTGCCGCTGCCCGACGGCGGCTGGGTCGTCGACACGCCCGGCGTGCGCTCGTTCGGCCTGGCGCACATCACCCCCGACGACGTCATCCAGGCGTTCTCCGATCTGGCCGACGCCATCGAGAACTGCCCACGCGGCTGCACCCACCTGGGCCCGCCCGCCGACCCGGAGTGCGTGCTCGACGAACTGCCCGGCAAGGAGCTCCGGGTGGCGGCCATCCGCCGCCTGCTCACCGCCCTCAATTCGAACGATCCGTGGTTCCGAGGCAGTAGCGACACCTGAAGCTAGCCCTGAGTTAGCTGAGAAATCGCCCATTCGATACCTTTTGTGCATAACCGGCACGAAGGGATGGTCATGAGCGAAGAACTTCCCGAGTTGCAGCACGCCAATGGGCAGCGGCACAGCGATGTCCGGCCCGCACCCGACGAGCCCGATAGATCGGGGCGGGAACAGGACGAGTCCGGGCCGCGGGACCAGGACGAGACCCTGGCGCCCGCGCATCCGGACGACCGGTCCCCGGCCGGCGCGCACGATTGGCAGGACGACTGGGATCGGGCGCGCTGGGCGCCCTAGCAACATAATCGGGGCATGGCATTCGCTGAATGGCGGCGCCGGCCCGAGGCGCCCGCCCGCTGGAACCCGCTCCCGCGACTGGGCCGCGGCCTGGCCCGCCGCCGGACCGTCATGCGCATCGCACCGGCGGTGTTCGCGCTCGAACGCTTGACGCGGCGAGTGACGCACGGCCGCAAGGGAATACTCGATGTCGCGGGTCTGCCCGCGCTGCAGCTCACGGTGGCCGGCCGCCGCACCGGCCTGCCGCGCACGGTCAGCCTGCTCTACGTCCCGGACCCGTACGACGAGAAGCGCTTCCTGATCGTTTCGTCGAACTGGGGCCTGCCCGAACAGCCGTCCTGGTCGGCCAATCTGCGCGGCGCCGAACGGGCCGAACTGCTGGTCCGCGGGGAACGGTTCCCGGTCGAGGTGCGGCAGCTGACGGGCGCCGAGCGGGATCGCGCGTGGCGGCGGGCGCTGGAGTTCTGGCCGGGTTACGCCATGGAGCAGCGACTCGCGGGCACTCGCCGTTTCCGGCTGTTCGAGCTCACCCGGACCTGATCCGGAAATTGCTGCTGGACATTAGCTGTCAGCGTGCGCGGCAGCCGGAACCACGCCTCAGTGCGGGCGCGTCAGGCGCATGCCATTGTCGAAGTCGATGCCCCGCAGCTCGGAACGGCTGGTGAGACCCAGCTTCTCGAGAATCCGGGACATGTGGTGCCCGACCGTGCGCGGGCTGACGAACAGTTCCGCGCCGATCTCCCGGTTGGTGAGCCCCTGGGCGGCCAGCCGGGCCACCTGGGACTCCTGCGCGGTGAGCGGTGTCGAGCCGGCGCCGGGCTTGGCGCCGGTGCCGGTGAGCTCCAGCTCGGAGCGGGTGCGGGTGGCCCAGGCGGTGGCGCCGATGAGGTCGAAAGCGTCGGCGGCGGCGCGCAATTGCTCGGCGGCGTCGCGGCGGCGGCGGACCCGGCGCAGCCACTTGCCGTAGAGCAGCTGGGTACGGGCGCGGCCGAAGCTGGTATGCCGGGTGTCGCCGACCGCCAGGGCGCGGCGGTAGTAGTGCTCGGCGCGGTCCTCGTCGGCCAGCAGTGCCCGGCAGGAGTAGGCGGTCGTCAGCGCCCATCGGGCTCGCGTGCGCCGCGTCCAGGCCGCGATCAGCTCTGCGTACTCGGCCGCCTCGTCGAAACGGCCCACGCGGCAGGCGGCCTCGACCGTGTCGAGGGTGGCCAGCCGGGCCAGCGTGGGATGCGCGGCCTCGTGGCCGGGCAGGTACAGCGCGCGCAGGCGGCGATAGGCCGACTCGGAATCCCCGGCGGTCAGCGAGTGGAAGCCGTGATGCCAGTACGCGCCGCCGATCAGCGCCGACACCGCGTGCGGGCGGGCCAGGGCCAGCGCGCGATCCACGCTCTCGGCCACCGTGTCCGCGTCGCCGCGCTGGGCGGCCAGCCGGGCCCGCAGGTTCCAGCACTGGGCCAGGATATTGGCCGCGCCCGCGCCCGCGGCCAGCTCGAACACCTCGGCCAGGGTGCTCTCCCCCGCCTCCCAGTGACCGGTGGCGAACTGCACCACGGCCAGTTGCGGCAGCACGCCGAGCGCGGCCGGCCGACCGCCCGAATTGCGCAGGCCCCCGGCCACTCTGAGGTACGGCTCCAGCGCCCGCTCGGCCAGACCCCACTCGAGCAACTGCCCGGCCGGCGGCAGCAGATGTGCGGCCGCGATGGGCGAGGGCGCGGCCCCGGCCGCTTCGAGCTGACCGTCCAGCGGCAGGTCCGCGGCGCGGCCCACCGACCAGGCCGCCCGGTCGGCGAGCAGCCGCAGGCCGGCCGCGAGGTCGGCGCCGCCGCCCTGCCATGGCGAATCCGGGCTCACGGCAGCGGTTTCCGGCCTGGCGGCGGATGCGCGGACGGCCTCGGCATCACGCAGCAGCAGGATGTGCGCCTGGGCCGGGTCGCCGGTGACGAATTCCAGCAGGCCGGGCAGGCCCCCGCTGGCCGTGGCGATCGCGGCGGGCGTGGTGCGGGTCTGGGCGAGGGCGAGCAGGCGCTGTGCCGACTCGATATCACCGCCCTCCCAGGCGAATCGGGCCGCACCGGCCAGCCGCACCCCGGCGGTGTCCGGGTCCGGGGTGATGGCCGCGGCGCGGCGCAGCACCGCGGCCGCGGCCAGCGTTCCGGCGCGGGCCCGCACCCGCTCGGCACCGTCGGCGAGCGACTGTGCCAGCGTGGGATTCGGGCCGTCGAGGACGGCGGCCAGCTGCCAGGTGCGCAGGTCGCCGTTCTCGGCGCCGGGCAGGGCATCGGCCAGGGCCAGGTGGACGGTGCGGCGCTCGGCCGTGGACGCGGCGTCGTAGGCCGCGCCGCAGAACAGACGGTGCCGCATTTCGACGCGCCCGTCGGTGACCGTGAGCAGCCCGGCCGCCACCGCCGACTCCCAATCCGCCGCGGTGACACCGAGTTCGGTCGCGGCCGTCGCGACCGGGCACAGCGTGCCCCGATCTTCCGCGGCCACCACGGTCAGCAGGGTGCGCACCCGCGGCTCCAGGGCGGCGAGCCGATCGGCGAAGGCGGCACGCAGCCGCGGACCGAAAGGCGCCGGTCCGCAGCCGATTCCGGCGCCGTCCTCGGAGTCGATGGGAAATTCCTGCAACGCCAGCGGATTGCCGTCGGCCAGCCGCAGCATGCGCGACGCGCGCGGCTCGCCGATGCCGCCGGAGCGCAGGGCCAGCAGCCGTCGCGCGTGCGCCTCGGTCAGCGGTGCGACGGGCAGCACGGGCAGCGGCTGCCACACCGTGGTGGCCGGGCATTCGCGTATCGCGGCCAGCAGCGCCACCCGGCCGGCGCCCAGGCGGCGCAGCGCGAAGGTGAGCGCCTGCCCGGTCGCGGCATCCACCCACTGGGCGTCGTCGACGATGAGCAGCAACGGCCGTTCCCGGGCGACCGTCGCCAGCAGTGTCACCAGGGCCGCGCCCACCAGGAAGCGATCGGCCGGCCCGGCGTCCCGGCCGAGGGCCGCGGCCAGGGCCCGCGCCTGCGGGACGGGCAGCGCGGCGACCCGATCGATCAGTGAGAGCAGCAGTTCGTGCAGCGCGCCGAAATCCCGCTCCGATTCGGCGGGAAATCCACGGCAGGTCACCACTCGAAAATCGGTGGCACGTAGCTCGGCATCGCGTAACAGTGCGGTTTTTCCGATTCCCGGTTCACCCCACAAGAGCAATCCCCCGCCGCGACCGGCGCGCGCCTCGCTCAATACGCGAGACAGTTCGGCCTGTTCTCGCTCCCTCCCCTGGAGCACCCGGATATCGCGCACATTGCAAGCTACCTCGATCCCCGAGAGCCGGACAAACTCGACGTCGCCGCCGTCCCATCGACTGAGATCACCTGGGAGATATGCGATTCCGAGCTTTCAACGATGACCGATACGATGACCGATACAGCGACCGATTTTGATTCGCACCCCGTCGGCTAAAATGCTGCGCGAATTCGATCCAAAATCGGGCGACTCGCCCAATTCGATATCCATTGCATTCCCAGAAGATTGCGTGCTAAACATTCGTCCTCAGCTGAATTTCCGCTGATTCGTTTGATTCCAAAGGAGATTTCATGCGCAAGATCCGTGTTCTGGGTGTGGCCGCCGCTGCCACCGGTCTGCTGTTCGCCGGTGCGGGCCTGGCTGCCGCCGACGGCACCGCCCCGACCACCCCCGCCACGCCGACCACCGGATCGGCCGAGATCCTCACCAACCTCATCAAGGCGCTGATCACCGGTAGCGCCTCCACCCCGGGCACGACCACGACCACCACCACCGGAAACTGATCCGACCGGTTGCCACGCCGTCCCGGATCGACGCCGAAGGGGGTCGCCGATCCCGGCGGCCCGGGGTGCGGACACCGCCGGAAATAGTTAGCCTGCCGAGGTGGAAGACCGTGAGCGCAAGGAATTTTCGCCGCTCCTCGACGACGCCCTCGGGCCCGGCGCGCCCGTCACCCCGGAAGTCCGGATAGGGCGCAACGATCCGGAAGGCGTGCTGCCGGAATGCGTGCGCTGTGGAAAGCCCGCCGCCCTGCACCTGCGGGCGGTGTGGCTTTCCACCCGCGCCGTGCTCGCCGGAGACACCGATGTGGACAACCTGATCCAGGTACACGCCTGCGGAGGCTGCGCGGGCAGCGTGGCCGGGATGATCCTCATCAACTGGGACCCGCGCTACTGGGGCGAGTCGGTCCACCTGGAATGACGCCCAGGAGCGTCACTCCGATACGAGAACTTCAGCGCGGCCGCACAATTCGCATGCCATTGTCGAAATCCACGTCGACCAGATCGGTCCGGCCGCTGAGCCCGAGCTTGCCGAACACCCGCGACAGGTGATGGCCCACCGTGCGCGGGCTCAGGAACAGGTCGGTCCCGATCTCCCGATTGGTCAGGCCCTGCGCCGCCAGCCGCGCGACCCGCAGCTCCTGCGCCGTCAGCACCGAGGTCTCGCCGTGCGCGGTGACCGGTGCGGCCCGGCGGCCGGTCAGCTCGAGCTCCTGCCGGGCGCGCAGCACCCACCGGGCCGCGCCCATGCCCTCGAACGCCTCGGCGGCCGTGCGCAATTGCTCGGCCGCGTCGGCGCGCCGCCGGGCCCGGCGCAGCCACTTGCCGTAGAGCAGCTGGGTGCGGACATGATGCAGATCGTGGCGGGTGCGCCGGACGGCCAGCGCACGCCGGAAGTAGTGGTCGGCGCGATCCCCGGAGCACAGCAGGGCCCGGCAGGTGTAGGCGGCCGAGAGCGCCCAATCCGCGCGGGACCGCACCGCCCAATCCCGGATCTCCCCGTAGTATTCGAGCGCGTCGGCCTGCCGGCCGACCCGGGTGGCGGCCTCCACCAGCTCCACCGCGGCCAGCCGCGCGTAGGTCGGATGCCGGGCGTCGTGCCCCGGCTGGGCCAGGGTCCGCAGCCGCAGGTACGCGGTCTCCGGATCACCGAGGCTCAGCGCGTGGAAGCCCAGATGCCAGTGCGCCGACGCGATGAGCGCATGCGCCCGGCGCGGCCGCGCCAGCGCCAGCACCCGGTCCGCGCTGTCCAGCACCGTATCCGAATCACCGTGCAGCGCGGCGATCTTCGCGCGCAGGGCCCAGCACTGGGCGAGCACGTTCTCCACCCCGCCCGCCGCGGCCAACTCGAACGCCTCGGCCAGGGTCTGCTCGGCGGCCGCGAACCGGCCATTGGCGAACTGGATGATCGCCAGCTGCGGTAGTAGCGACACCGCGGCGGGCGCCGAACTGCCCCGCAGGTACGCCGCCGCCTGGGTGTACGGCTCCAGGGCCGCGTCGGCCAGCCCCCACAGCAGCACCAGCGGCGCCGGCGGCAGCGGCCGGACCATGGTGTGGAAGCGCGAAATACCCTCCCGCACGGTCATTTCCGCGGGATCCAGATCGAGGACGCCGTGCCCGGCCACCCAGCGCGCGCGTTCGGCGTCGATCCGCAGGTGCGCGGCCGTCTCGGGATCCACCAGCTCGGCATCGCGCAGCAGCAGCCGGCTCGCCCGCTCCGGTTCTCCCGCAACGAATTCCAGCAGCCCGGCCAGCCCGCGCCCGGCCACCGCGGCGCGCTCCGGCCCGAGCCGGGCGGTGGCACGATCGAGCAGGCCGCGCGCGGAGGCGATATCGCCGCCCGCCCAGGCGGATCGACCGGCCGCGGCCAGCCGCTCCCCCGCCCGCTCCGGATCCGGCGTGATGGCGGCGGCCTGCCGCAGCATGGCCGCGGCGGTCATGTGCCCGTGATCCGCGCCGGCGGCCGCCGCGGCCAAGGCCGCGGCCAGCTCCTCGTCGGGGCACTCGGCGGCCATGGCCCGGTGCCAGATACGCAGATCCGCCGTGCCCGGTCCGGTCAGCGCGTCCGCCACGGCCAGCTGCGCGGCGCGGCGCTCGGCGGCCGTGGCGGCGTCGTGAACGGCGGCGCACAGCAGGGCGTGGGCACGTTCCACCCGGCCGTCGCCGACCGTGAGCAGGCCTGCGGCCGTGGCGAATTCCCACGCGGCGGCATCGACGCCGAGGGCCGCCGCGGCGGTGGTCACGATACCCAGCACGCCGCGGGTCTCGGTGGCGGCGACGGTCAGCAGCACACGCACCCCGGCGGGCAGCGCGGCGACGCGATCGCGGAAGGCCGCGCGCAGTCCGGGCCCCAGCGCCATCGGCTCGGGCGCGGTGCCCGCGAGATCACCGACGACATCCGGCAATTCGTGCAGGGCCAGCGGATTGCCACCGGCCACGGCGAGGATCCGGGCCAGCCGCAACGCGCCCAGCGGGCCGTGCCGCTCGGCGACGAGACGGCGGGCGTCGGCCTCGGGCAGGCCGGTGACCGGCAGCGCGGGCAGTTCCCGCCAGAGCGTGTCGGCCGGATCGTCGCGCAGCGCCACCAGCAGTGTCACCGGCGCCGCGGTCAGCCGGCGGATGGCGAACACGATCGCCTGCGCCGACTCCGGATCTACCAGCCGGGCCTGGTCCACGACCAGCAGCAGCGGGCCCTCGGCCGCGAGCGCCGACAGCAGCCGCACCAGGGCGGCGCCGACCAGGAAGGCGTCGGCCGCACCGGCGTGCAGGCCGAGCACCACGCCCAGCGCCCGGGACTGGGCGGTGGGCAGCGTCGGCAGCCGGTCGGCCACCGGCAGCAGAAGTTCGTGCAGGGCAGCGAAATTCAGTTCGGATTCGGTGCTCATACCCTGACAGCGCAGCACCCGGAAATCGGCGGCGCGATCGACGGCGGTGCGCAGCAGCGCGGTCTTGCCGATGGCCGGATCGCCGTACAGCACCAGCGCCGATCCCCGCCCCGAACGGGCCGCCGCGAGAGCGCGATCCAACTGGCTCCGTTCACATTCCCGCCCGTAAAACTTCAGGTCCTCCCACACATCCGGGAATTTAGCCCAGCTAATAGAGCGCAACCAAGCTACCGCCGAGTAAATGGCACAAAATGTCTTGAATGACGCACATCACAAATTTGAGGGGAGTAATTCAATTAACGCGCAACCCGGTTCGCGCGATAAAAATGCCCTTGATTGCGATCCCAGCGAAGTGAAAAGGGTACGAATGGGATTCGGATCGGCGGCAGGCCGCAACGACCGCGCCCAGAGTCCGAATACCCCTTGCTGGGCCGCCGAAACACCTGAGCGGCAGGAAATTTCACCGAACGCCGACCCGGGCGGCCCTGCGGTCGTCCGAATTGTCCGTTCTTTCGGCATCGGCCCTCTGATTCATTCCCGAAAATGACAGTGCCCCCGACGATTTCGCCGAGGGCACGGTTTCCGTTCGAGCCGGGGACCCGGCATTCGATCAACGGAAGATGGTCATGTACCACAGGCCGTCGGCGCCCTGATCGCACCGCCACTGCCAGCCGTCCTCACCGCGCAGCTGCACGCCTCCCGCCTGGAACTGGCCGCCATTGCCGTCGGCGGCGCAGGCGTCGACGGTGGCGTAGTTACCGTCGACGGTCAGGGTCTCCGCGTGCGCGGTCGCGGCGCCCAGCCCGGCGATGCCCAGGGCCATGGCGGTGAGGGCAAAAGTCTTGCGCATGATCGTGATTCCTTCCTGCTCGGCCGCCCCACGGCGACCGGACTGGAACCCATTTCAGCGAACCGATCGTGACTGTTTCATGACCACGCGAAAACCGCTGGTCCAGACCGGAAAACACTGCGCCCCGGGTGTGAACACCCGGGGCGCAGTGGGTTTCGCTTGGCTCAGTGGCGGCGCTTGGAGCGCGGGGCGCGGTCGGCCTTGCCCTGGGCGCGGGCCGCCTCACGGCGCTCGCGGCGGGTGCCGCCCTGACCGTCCTCGAGGCCGTACTCGTCACGGTCGCTGCGGATGGCGGCGTGACCGCCCTCGTCCGGACCGGAGTAGGACAGGCCGCGCGGACCGGACTCGTCGATGCCCTTGGCGCGCAGGGCCGCCGGAGCGCCATTGCCGTTGGCGGCCGCGTCCTCCTCGGTGGGGAGCGGGCGGTTGCCGACCGGCGACTGCAGGCCCGCGGCCACGTTCACGCCGACCGGCTGCGGCTGCTGCACCTCGACCTGGAGGTTGAACAGGAAGCCGACCGACTCCTCCTTGAGGCCGTCGAGCATGGCCGCGAACATGTCGAAGCCCTCGCGCTGGTACTCGACCAGCGGGTCGCGCTGCGCCATGGCGCGCAGGCCGATGCCCTCCTTGAGGTAGTCCATCTCGTAGAGGTGCTCACGCCACTTGCGGTCCAGGACGCTCAGCAGGATCTGGCGCTCCAGATTGCGCATGCTGCCCTCGCCCGCGAGGCCGTCGATCTCCGACTCGCGGTTGTCGTAGGCGGCGTGCGCGTCCGCGAGCACCGCGTCCAGCAGCTCCTCGCGGGTCAGCTCGCCCACCTCGCCGCCGTCGCTCTCGCCGGTGAGGTCCTTGTAGTCGATGCCGATGGGGTACAGCGTCTTCAGCGCGCCCCACAGCTTCTCCAGATCCCAGTCCTCGACATAGCCCTCGGCCGTGGCGCCATTGACGTAGGCGGTGATCACGTCGGTGATCATCTCCTGCACCTGGCCCTCCATGTCCTCGCCCTCGAGGATGCGGGCGCGCTCGGCGTAGATCACCATGCGCTGCTGGTTCATGACCTCGTCGTACTTGAGGACGTTCTTGCGGATCTCGAAGTTCTGCTGCTCGACCTGGGTCTGCGCGGACTTGATGGCACGCGAGACCATTTTGGCCTCGATCGGCACATCGTCGGGCAGATTCAGCCGGGTCATGATCGACTCGAGCGCGGCGCCGTTGAAGCGCCGCATCAGCTCGTCACCCAGCGACAGGTAGAACCGGGACTCGCCCGGGTCGCCCTGACGGCCGGAACGACCGCGCAGCTGGTTGTCGATGCGCCGCGACTCGTGCCGCTCGGTACCCAGCACGTAGAGGCCGCCCGCGTCGCGGACCGCCTCGGCGTCCTCGTCCACCTGCTCCTTGACCCGCTCCAGGGTCGGGTGCCAGTGGGCCTCGTACTCGTCCGGGGTCTCCACCGGGTCCAGGCCCTGCCGGCGCAGCAGGATGTCGGCGATGATGTCCGGGTTGCCGCCCAGCACGATGTCGGTACCACGGCCGGCCATATTGGTGGCGACGGTGACCGCGCCCGGGCGACCCGCCTCGGCGACGATCTGCGCTTCCTGCTCGTGGAACTTGGCGTTC
The DNA here is from genome assembly GCF_053603795.1 of Nocardia sp. NPDC004123. Classification (NCBI taxonomy): domain Bacteria; kingdom Bacillati; phylum Actinomycetota; class Actinomycetes; order Mycobacteriales; family Nocardiaceae; genus Nocardia; species Nocardia sp. NPDC004123. Next base: position 68,718 of record NZ_JBSGGG010000032.1, on the reverse strand, counting down.
AGCACGTTGTGCGGGATACCGCGCTTGGTCAGCAGCTTGGACAGATACTCCGAGCGCTCGACCGAGGTGGTGCCGACCAGGACCGGCTGACCCAGCTCGTGCTTCTCCTGGATGTCGTCGGCGACCGCGGCGAACTTGGCCTCTTCGGTCTTGTAGATCAGGTCGGACTGATCGGCGCGAACCATCGGCTTGTTGGTGGGGATCGGCACCACGCCCAGGCCGTAGGTCTGGTGCAGCTCGGCCGCCTCGGTCTCGGCGGTACCGGTCATGCCCGAGAGCTTGTCGTAGAGACGGAAGTAGTTCTGCAGCGTGATGGTGGCCAGCGTCTGGTTCTCCGGCTGGATCTCCACGCCCTCCTTGGCCTCGATGGCCTGGTGCATGCCCTCGTTGTAGCGGCGGCCCACCAGGATTCGGCCGGTGAACTCGTCGACGATGATGACCTCGCCGCTGCGGACGATGTAGTCCTTGTCCTTGGCGTAGAGCTCCTTCGCCTTGATAGCGTTGTTCAGGTAGCTCACCAGCGGCGAGTTGGCCGCCTCGTACAGGTTGTCGATGCCCAGCTGGTCCTCGACGAATTCGACGCCCGCCTCGTGCACACCGATGGTGCGCTTCTTGATGTCGACCTCGTAGTGCAGGTCCTTCTTCAGCAGCGGCGCGATGCGCGCGAACTCCGCGTACCACTTCGAGGAGGCGTCGGCCGGGCCCGAGATGATGAGCGGGGTACGGGCCTCGTCGATGAGGATGGAGTCGACCTCGTCGACGATGGCGAAGTAGTGCCCGCGCTGGACCAGATCGTCCAGCGAGTGGGTCATGTTGTCGCGCAGGTAGTCGAAGCCGAACTCGTTGTTGGTGCCGTAGGTGATGTCCGCGGCGTACGCCTCGCGGCGCTCGGCCGGGCTCATGCCGCCCAGGATCACGCCGACCTCGAGACCGAGGAAGCGGTGCACGCGGCCCATCCACTCGGCGTCGCGCTTGGCCAGGTAGTCGTTGACGGTGACGACGTGCACGCCCTCGCCGGAGATGGCGTTGAGGTAGGCGGGCAGCACACAGGTCAGGGTCTTGCCCTCACCGGTCTTCATCTCCGCCACATTGCCGATGTGCAGGGCGCCGCCGCCCATGATCTGCACCTTGTAGTGCTTCTGGTTCAGCACTCGCCAGGACGCTTCCCGCGCGGTCGCGAAGGCTTCCAGCAGCAGCTCGTCGAGGCTCTCGCCGTCGGCGTAGCGCTGCTGGAACTCCGCGGTCTTGGCCTGCAGCTCGGCGTCGGTGAGGGCCGTGTACTCCTCGTCGAGGGCGATGACCTCGTCCGCCAGACTTGCCAGCCGCTTGACCGTGCGACCTTCACCAATCCGTAGCAACCTTGAAAAACTCAGCGCAGGCACGGGTCTTGTAGTCCTCTGGTCGGTGTTGTCGGTAGCCCCCACCATGGCGGGAAGCCTGCGCGCGGGCGCGCAATCACTAGCCATGGTAATCCGGAGCCCATCGTAGGTGCTGAACTGCGCGGGCGAGGGCGTGCGTGCTGAGGGAAAGCTGTGAAACCGGGCCGCCCGCACGGTTGCCCGGGAGCCGATCGGGGGCGCCAGCGACCCTTCAGCGAATGATCTTGCGTCCGAGGCTGATTCGTTACCCCTGACGTAGGATGTAGGGGGTCCGGCGTGCGGAGGCCTGCGCCCGCGTACCCGGAGCTGGGGACACCGTTGACGGTGTGTGATCTCGGGCAATGCGGCCCATCCATTCCCCCAGGTGATCGGATTGCGATAGCTTGCCTTCGAAGAATGCCACGGCAACATTTGATGGAAGAACCGCCGGCGCCTAGGCAGGGGGACACTGCGGGCGCAGGCAGGGACTAGGGAGTAGCGGGCAGCGTGATCACCAGACTGACGCCGCAGGACGCGTCGTTCTACCGGTTGGAATCCAGCAGCAACCCCATGCACATCGGTTCCCTGGCCATCCTGCGCAATCCCGCGCCGGCCGGAAACTCGGGGCACGGGCCGCTGGATTATGACCGGCTGGCAACCCTGGTCGAGTCGCGGCTGCCGCTGGTGCCGCTGTACCGCCGCAAGGTGCGGGAGATCCCGTTCACGCTGGGCCGCCCGGTGTGGGTGGACGACAGCCACTTCGACATCACCTATCACATCCGCCGCTCCGCCCTGCCCGAGCCGGGCACCGACGAGCAGCTGCTGGACCTGGTGGCGCGGCTGGCGTCACGCCCCCTCGACCCCTCCCGGCCGCTGTGGGAGATGTATCTGGTCGAGGGCCTGTCCGAGGGCCGCTGCGCCATCTTCACCAAGACCCATTCGGCCCTGGTCGACGGGGACAGCGCGCTCGAGATCGGGCATGTGATCCTGGACACCTCGACCGCGCCCCGCGAGGTCGCCGACGACGCCTGGGTCGCCCATCGCGAGCCCGCCGACCTCGAACTGCTGCTCGGCGCGGTGCTGCACCTGGCCACTCAGCCGCGCGAGGGCCTGGAGGTGGCCCGCCACCACGTCGCCGAGGCCTTCGCCATGGTCGACGCCACCGGCAAGGCGGTGCAGAAGCTGGTGTCCATGGTCCGGGCCGCGGCCATCGGCGCGCCCGACAGCCCCCTGAACACCCGCACCTCGCGCAATCGCCGGTTCGAGGTGGTGCGCACGGATCTCGAGGACTACCGCAAGATCCGCAAGCGGTTCGACTGCTCCATCAACGACGTGATCCTCGCGGTGGTGACGGGCGCGCTGCGCAATTGGCTGCTCTCGCGCGGGCAGGTGCTGACCGAGGCCGACGCGCTGCGGGCGGTCGTACCCATGTCGGTCTACGCCGACGGACCGAACGGTGAGCTCAAACCCGCGGGCGAGGTCACCTCGCTGCTGGTGGATCTGCCGGTGGGCGAACCGAATCCGGTGATCCGCATGGAGCACATCAAGCACGCGACCGAGCCCCATTCCCGGCATCAGCTCGGGGTCCGCGCCCGCACGCTGATGCACATGGCCGGATTCGCTCCGGCGAGCCTGCATGCCATGAGCGTGCGGTCGGCGAGTACTTTTGCAGAGCACACGTTCAATCTGGTGATCACCAACGCGCCGGGTCCGCAGCAGCCCATGTACATCGGGGGCGCGCGGATGCTGGAGATGTACCCGGTGTCGCCGCTGCTGCGCTTTCAGGCTCTGAGCATCGGGCTCACGTCCTACGACGGACGGGTGTTCTACGGACTCACCGCCGATCGCGACGCCATGGCGGACATCGCGGTGCTGACCGCTTCGGTGCACGAGTCGATGGAGGAGATGCTCGGTGCCTGCGTCCAGTGAGTCGTCCCGCGTCTCGAAGAAACTACGGGTCTACGTCCCGGCCACGGTGCCGATGCTGCGGGAACTGGTCGCCGACCGCGAGATTCGCGCGCTCAACGACACCGCCTTCGCGGTGACGCCGGCACTGCGCGAGGCCTATGCCTCCGGCGACGACGAGGAGCTGGCCGAGGTCGCCATGGCCGAGGCCGCACGCGCCTCGCTGCGACTGCTCGCCGAGGAACAGGCCGCCGCGGACATCCGCGGCGATCGTGCGGGCGACGAATCCGGCGACGAACCCGAGGCCGCCCCGGCCGGACCGGTCTTCCGCCGCGCGGTCATCGCCGCCGACGTGGACGGCGCGACCCTGCGCCCGGATCTGGACGACGCCGTGGTGCGGCTGTCCGGCCCGATCGCCTACGACCGCATCGCGTCCATCCACGTCGACCTGGCCGAGGCCGAGTCCGAGGTCGCCAAGGCCGTCGAGGTCATCGACGCCGCCGACATGGGCGACGCCGACGCCGAATTCGTACTCGGCGACGCCGAGGACCACCAGCTCGCCTGGTACGCAGCGCAAGAACTCCCCTTCCTGCTCGATCTCCTGTGACCCCACATGGCAGGTTCGCGTAAACCCACAGGTTCGCGGCCGTCTCGATTCTGGACTGCGGCTGGAATAGACCTCCGCCTTGGAGCGGGGGAGCGAACGGCTCCATAGACCTGCGCCTTGGAGGAGCGGAGGAGGGAAGAATCGAGACCTCCGGGCCGCGAACCCGCCCCGGAGCGAAGCGGAGGGGCAATCCAACACCGCCCCCGTAACCTACGATGCCGTAACCTGGCTGTGATGGTTGCTCATCACATGGGCGACGTGCGTACGACGACGCGCTGACCAGCGCGCACGACGACAGGAAGCGTTCCGGGATATGGCATCGAAGAGTGGTGGGTTCTCCGTGCGAGGACTGCGGGACTGGCTGGAAGCCCCCGTGGCCGAAGGCGGCACCGGCGGACGGACTCCCCTCGACGCGCTGCGCGGCGCCGCGGCGCGCATCACCACTCCCCTGCTGCCCGACGACTACCTGCACCTGGTGAACCCGCTGTGGTCGGCGCGCGAGCTGCGCGGCCGCATCGTGGAGGTGCGCAAGGAGACCGCGGATTCGGCCACCCTGGTGATCAAGCCGGGCTGGGGCTTCGACTTCAAATTCGAGCCGGGCCAGTACATCGGCATCGGCGTGCTGGTGGACGGCCGCTGGCACTGGCGCTCGTATTCGCTGACCTGCCCGCCGGATTGGACCGGCGACAGCGCGCACAAGGGCAGGCGGCTCATCTCCATCGCGGTGAAGGCGATGCCGGAGGGCTTCCTGTCCAGCCACATCGTCTCCGGGGTGCCGGCCGGGACCATCGTGCGGCTGGCCGCGCCGCAGGGCGGGTTCGTGCTGCCGGATCCGGCGCCGTCCAAGGTGCTGTTCCTGACCGCGGGCTCGGGCATCACGCCCGTCATGGCCATGCTGCGCACCATGGATCGCCGCAATGCGGTCCCGGATGTCATGCACATCCACTCCGCCCGCACCCCCGACGACGTGATGTTCGGTGACGAGCTGCGCGACATGCACGACCGGCACCCCGGCTTCACCGCGCACCTGCACCTCACCGGCGAGCAGGGCAAGTTCGCACTCGCCGATCTGGACGAGGTGGTGCCGGATTGGCGCGAGCGCGAGGTCTGGGCCTGCGGCCCGCTGCCCATGCTGGACGAGATCGAGAAGCATTGGGCCGCCCCCGGTCTGGAGTCCAAGCTGCACGTGGAGCGCTTCGAGATCGAGCGCAACGCCACCGGTGAGGGCGGCACCGTCACCTTCGCCAAGGCCGGCCGCTCCGCCGAGGTGGACGGCGCGACCACGCTGCTGCAGGCCGGTGAGGGCGCCGGCGTGCAGATGCCGTTCGGCTGCCGCATGGGCATCTGCCAGACCTGCGTTGTCACGGTCACCGAGGGCCATGTGCGCGATCTGCGCAACGGCAAGGAGCACCGCGCCGGGGACAAGATCCAGACCTGCATCTCGGCCGCGGCGGGTGACTGCACCCTCGAAATTTGACGCCCACTGCCTGACACCTGAACGCGCAGACACCGCTACTCTCGATACCAGCCCCCTCCTGGTTCGCGGCCCGTCTCGTTCTGGACTGAGCGGAGCGAAGCGGGGGAGCGCAGGGAGGGAAGAACGAGACCTCCAGGACCGCGAACCCGCCCGTAGCGAAGCGGGGGGCAAATCAGACACGGAAGGACCCGCCGGTGGCCATCACCGACATCAAGGCATTCGCCCATCTGACGGCGGCCGATATCGAGACCCTGGGTCAGGAGCTCGACACCGTTCGGCGCGATATCGAGCACTCGCTCGGTGAACGCGATGCCCGCTACATCCGGCGCACCATTGCGGCGCAACGGATTCTGGAGGCCGCCGGCCGCGCCACGCTCTTCGCGTCGAAGAAGCGCTGGGCGTGGCTGACCGGCACCGCACTGCTGTCGGTCGCCAAGATCATCGAGAACATGGAGCTCGGGCACAACATCAGCCACGGGCAATGGGATTGGATGAACGACCCGGAGATCCACTCCACCACCTGGGAGTGGGATATGACGGGCACCTCGGCGCAGTGGAAAGCCGCGCACAACTATTCGCACCACATGTACACCAACATCCTCGACATGGATGACGATCTGGGCTTCGGCATCCTGCGCATGACGCGCGACGAGGAATGGAAGCCGATCAACCTGGCGCAGCCGGTCGCGAATCTGTTTCTGGCCGCGCTGTTCGAGTGGGGCATCGCGCTGCACGATCTGGCGGCCACCAAGGAACAGATGGGTGTGCCCCCGACCCAGTTCTTCCCCCCGCGCGACGTCGTCAACGAACCGAACACGGCGTTCTGGCGCAAGGCCGGTAAACAGGTCGCCAAGGATTTCGTGATCTATCCGGCGCTCACCGGCCGCGCCTGGAAGTCGACGCTGAAGGCGAATGCCACCGCGAACCTGATTCGCAATCTGTGGGCGTACGCGGTCATCTTCTGCGGCCATTTCCCGGACGGCGCGGAGAAGTTCACCGAGGAGCAGTTCGAGAACGAGACGCGGGGCGAGTGGTACCTGCGTCAGATGCTGGGCAGCGCCAATTTCGATGCCGGCCCGGTGATGGCGTTCATGAGCGGCAATCTCAGCTATCAGATCGAGCATCACCTGTTCCCGGATATTCCGAGCAATCGGTATCCCGAGGTCTCGGTGAAGGTGCAGGAACTGTGCGACAAGTACGACCTGCCGTACACCACCGGCTCGCTGGGCAAGCAATACCTGTTGGCATTCCGCACGATTCACAAGCTGGCGCTGCCGGACCAGTGGCTCAAGCGGACCTCCGACGACGCGCCGGAGACCTCCTCGGAGCGCAAGTTCGCGGGCATCTCGCTGCCGTCCATGCCGACGTGGAACGGCAGTGAATGGCTGGCCGAGCACAGCGCGAGCGAGTGGCTGGCCGAGCACCAGCCGAGCTGGGGCCTGGACCCCGAGACCGGCGAGCGGCGCGGGCTGCGGTCGGCCATGCAGGAGGCCAAGGTGGCGCTCAAGGAGAAGGCCGCGCACGAGAAGCAGGTGTTGCGCGAGGCCAAGGCCGCACTGCAGGAAAAGGCGCGGACGGAAAAGGCCGCATTGGCCGATAAAGCACAACGCGGAGGCTGGTTCTCGCGTAAACTCCGACGCAATCGCTAGCAGAGTCGAGTCACGAAAACAATGCGGTATTCGACACGTTAGAGATTCGATCTTCGCCAACCTACGCGACCGTAACCTACGGTAGTGTAACCGCCATGGCGATCTCGGATGTCAAGGAATACGCGCACCTCACCCCGGAGGACGTCGAAGCGATCGGGGCGGAGCTAGACGCCATCCGCCGTGAGGTCGAATCGTCCCTGGGTGAGAAGGATGCCCGTTACATCCGCAATGTGATCCGTCTCCAGCGCGGCCTCGAAATCAGTGGCCGCGCAGTGCTTTTCGCGAGTCTCTTCCCGCCTGCGTGGCTGGCCGGCGTGGCCCTGCTGGGTACCGCCAAGATCATCGAGAACATGGAGATCGGCCACAATGTGATGCACGGGCAGTGGGACTGGATGAACGATCCGGAAATCCACTCCACCAAATGGGAATGGGACAACGCGGGCCCGTCCGAACACTGGAAGATCACCCACAACTTCCTGCACCACAAGTACACCAATGTGCTGGGCATGGATGACGACATCGGCTACGGCCTGCTGCGCGTCACCCGCGATCAGCGCTGGTCGCCGTTCTATCTCGGACAGCCGGTCTACAACCTGCTGCTGCAGATGTTCTTCGAATACGGTGTCGCCATCCAGCATTTGGAGCTGGGCAAGGTCGCCAAGAAGAAGTGGGCCCCGGGTTCGCCCGAGCGCATCCAGTTCGAGGAGGACCGCAAGACCGTTCTGAAGAAGATCGGCAAGCAGGCCGCCAAGGACTACCTGATCTTCCCGCTGCTCACCGGCCCGGCCTTCCTGGGCACGCTGACCGCCAATCTGGCCGCGAACGTCGTCCGCAATGTGTGGACCAATGCGGTCATCTTCTGCGGCCACTTCCCCGACGGCGCCGAGAAGTTCACCAGGTTCGACTGCGACAACGAGACGCAGGGCGAGTGGTACCTGCGGCAGATGCTGGGTTCGGCCAATATCTCCGGTGGCCCGCTCATGCACTTCATGACCGGCAACCTCTCGCACCAGATCGAGCACCACCTGTACCCGGACATTCCGTCCAACCACCTGTCGACCATCGCGGTGCGGGTGCGGGCGCTGTGCGAGAAGTACGACCTGCCCTACACCACCGGTTCGCTGCCGGTGCAGTACGCCAAGTCGTGGCGCACCATCATGAAGCTGTCGCTGCCCAACAAGTACCTGCGCCGCTCCACCGACGACGCTCCGGAAACCAAGTCGGAGAAGATCTTCGGCGGCGAGTCCAGCATCGACCCGATGACCGGACGCCGCCGCGGCCTGCGCACCGCGCTGCGGGAGGGCCGCCGCAAGCTGTCCCGGCGCGAACCGGCCCTGGTCGGCTGAGCCACCCGGCATCCCGAAACGCCCCCCGCCGAGTTTCCGGCGGGGGGCGTTTTCGCGGGAATGGGCCGATGACCCCCGTCGACTTCCGGCCTGGTTCACTGGACGCCGTGTGTTCCGAAGGTCCTGTCAGCGCCACCGAATGTCTGAGCGTCTACGACGCCATCAAACTGCGTCGTGATGTCCGCGCCGAATTCACCGGCGAGGTCGTCGACGACACCACGCTGCTCCGAATTCTCGAGGCGGCGCATCGAGCGCCCAGCGTCGGCAATTCGATGCCGTGGGATTTCGTGGTGCTGCGATATCCGGCCACGCTGACCAAGTTCGCCGATCATGTGGCCGAGAAGCGGCAGCAGTTCCACGACTCGCTGCCGTCCGATCGCGCCGAGACCTTCAATCCGATCAAGATCGAAGGAATCGTGGAGAGCGGCACCGGCATCGTGGTGACCCACAATCAGGCGCGCGGCGGCACCCACGTGCTGGGTCGCGCGACCGTGCCGGAGACCGGCATCTACTCCACCATCCTGGCCATCCAGAACCTGTGGCTGGCCGCCACCGCCGAGGGCGTGGGCGTGGGCTGGGTGAGCTTCTACGACGAGCCGTTCCTCACCGACCTGCTCTCGCTGCCGCCGGGCGTGAAACCGGTCGCCTGGCTCTGTGTCGGCCCGGTCGACGAGTTCCAGCAGGTCCCGGACCTCGAGCGCTTCGGCTGGCGCCATCGGCGGCCCCTCGAATCGGCTGTGCACTGGGAACGATTCACGCCACGCACGGACGATTAGCCACGGACCGGCAGTCCCTGGACCAAGCCGGTCTGGTTACGCTCCCGCGACCGGACGACAGTCGACGCCATGACGACTTCGACCCGTATCGCCCTCACCCCCGGCCTCTGGACCCTGGACGCCGCGAACTCCACCGTCGGCTTCTCGCTGCGCAGCTTCGGACTGCTGCGCGTGCGCGGTGAATTCCGGCGCTTCGACACCGGATTCGTGGTGGACGACGCCGGGGCGGCGGCCATCGAGGCCACCGTCCACCTGGATTCCTTCCACACCGGCAATGCCAAACGCGACGACCACGTCCGCCACGCCGACTTCCTGGATGTGGAGCGCCGGCCGACCATGACCTTCCGGACGCCCGGCCCGATCCGGATCGGCGAATCCTTCGACGTGAACGGCGACGTCACCTTCGGCGAGCTCACGCGGCCGCTGCCCCTGACCGTGTCCTGGAACGGACTGCGGCCGCATCCCGTGACCGGCCGCCCGTGCATCGGCTTCACCGCCGCCGGCAGCCTGGACCGCGGCGACTTCGGTGTCGGCCCGTCCTTCGGCGGCATGATCGGCCGCATCCTCTCCGTCGACCTCGGCATCCAGTTGAACGCACCGGCCTGATCCGTTCAGATTCCCAGCGACTCGATCACCATCTGAGCGACTTTCGCGCCGGAGTACTGCTGTTGACCGGTGATGAGGTTGCCGTCGCGGACGGCGAAGGCGCGGAACAGGCCACCGGTGACGAAGTTGGCGCCCAGCGTGATGGCCTCGTCCTGGATTCGGAACGGCATCACGGTACGACCCAAGGCTTGATCCGAGAAGTCCTCCTCGATATTGGCGAAGCCGGTCATGGTCTTGCCCGTGATGAACGGCGTGCCGTCGTCGGCGACAACGTCCAGCAGCGCGCAGGTACCGTGACACAGCACCGCAGTAGGCTTCTCGGCGGCGTGGAATGCCCCGATCGTGGTGGCCAGATCCTTGCGGCCCCGGAACGTGAACATCGGCGACTGACCGCCACAGACCACGATGGCGTCGAAGTCGTCGTGGTCCAGATCAGTCAATACGGCGGTATCGTCCAGCAGAGCAGCCAACTCGGGGGTGTTGACGAAGCCCATGGTGATCAGATCGTCTGCCGACCACTTGCTCTCGTCGCGCGGGTCGGACATGGCGTCCATCTCGACTCGCCCGCCGTCGGGGCTGGCTATGGTGATCTCATAACGGGCTCTGGTGAATTCGTAATAGGGATGCGTGAGTTCGGCGGCCCAGAAGCCCACCGGAATGTTCAGCGTCGTCGAGGTCGCCGGGTTGGCGACCACCATCAGCACTCGGGGACGCTGGGCACGGGTCACATCGATGATCTCGTGATGCTCGGTCAGCTGCGCGATGGCCATTGTCGGTCCTCGGATGGTAGGGAAGGACTTCTGACTGCGCACGCCATCCTGCTGGCGCGACGATCAGGTGACGGGTTCGCTCTCGGTGCGGCGGTTGAGGTAGCCGAGCTGGATCGGCCGCAGATCGCCGCGCATGAAGCCTGCGCTGGTGACAGGCTCATCGGCGACGATGCGCCGCGCGGCGGCCTCGTCATCGGCGGTGAAGATCCCGACGCCGGTATTGACACTGCCCAGGGTAGGCCCGGCCACCAGCAGCACACCGGCGGTGTCCAGGCGCGCCAGCCATTCCCTGTGCGCCGCGAATGCCGATCTTTCGTCTGCGGTCATGGTGGCGATGAAATTGTCGCGGGGCGGATGCATCAAAAAGATCCACTCGGCCATTTGCCGAGTATACGTTCGCGGCCACAGTTGCCAGGTCGTTGCTCGCTGGCTGTGAATAACCGCCGTCGCGTGCCCCGCAGATCCGACAACCCCAGACCCGCCCCGGCCAGCAGCACGAGCGTGTCCAACGGCAGCCGCAGCTGCCAGAACGCGTCCGCGAACCCATCCGGGTCGGCGGTCGCCGCACCGCGCAGCCCGGCGAGCCCGATCCAGGTCAGAGCCGAAGCGGCGAACCAGAATTGGCCGCGGGTGACCGGACGCGCCAGCGCCACCGTGATCAGCGGAGCGACGTTCACCGCGATCAGCAGTACCGACAGCACGATCCCGTAGACCGTTGCGGGACCGCTCAATTGCCCGGTGTATCCGCGGCGCGCGCCGGCATGCTGGGCGATCGCGTGGACGACGACGAGCACCAGACCCCCGGCGACCGCGATCACCAGCGCCGCCCGGTGAAGCCACTCGTTGTCCCACACCCGCGCGACGTGCGCGCACAGCAGGCAGACCGCCACCAGCAGCACCGCATCCGAGACGAGGCCCGCCAGACCGCGGGTGACGGAGACGGAATCGACGCTGTCCCGCCACTGCGGTTCGATGAAGATCGCGCCGATCGCCAGCAGCGACAGCACCACGGTGATGGGGCGGGTCCGCGGCGCGTCACACCACAGGGCGAGCCGGGCCAGCACCACGGCGGCCGTGATCGCGAGGGCGATCGCGAAGACACTCTCCATCCGCTCCTCCAGCGGCCGCGCGCGATTCGTCCAGCAATCCACGCCCGAGCCGTTCGCATCGTGTTGTCTTGGATTGGTATTCGTCTCGCTGCGCGGCGCAGGGGACGGCCGCCGGGCTGCCTTCGGCACGGCGGCGCGCTGCGCATCCGGCGGATCGGAAATCGGGCCGCGATCGAACCGTCGATCGGACTCACACCATAGGTGCGGCTGACGGCGATGACCCGTTTCCGCGATCGGCGAGTCGCTGCTCGGATGACGGGATACCCGCGCACACCGCCACGGTCCGTCCGGCTGTCAGCGCAGCGCCTCGGCCGGGCGATGGCCGATGACCGCGACATCGTCGAGGGTGACCACCGGATCCCCGGAGTCGCGCTTGCCGGTGATCGTGATGGTCCCGGTGAACACGTCGCCCTGCACCACAGTGCGGCCCGCCGGTGCGGCGAGCTCCACCCGGGCGCCGTCGATGGTGTAGAAGTCGGTCGGCCCGCCGCTCACGAACGCCAGAGTCCACACCGCCGCATCCGAATACACCAGCCCGTACACGGGATACCGTTCCCCCGCGTGCTGTTCGGCATTGCGCAGTCGCAGATGCAGGTCGTGGTCCGCCACCGGTTGCCCGCCCTCGGACCCGGTCACCGGAAGTGGCAGCGCCCCAGCGCTTCCCGGGCCGACCCCAGCGCTGCCCACGCCACAGCCGCCCGCCGCGACCACGAGTGCCGCGGCGCCGACCATCGTCCTCGCGACCATGACCTACCTCCGCTCATCTCGGTCACCCCGGGAATACCCACTCGACATCACCTCACCACCAACCATTTCCGCGCAGCACGCAAAAGACCCCGGCCCGCGTCCGCGAGCCGGGGTCTCACCTGCACGAAGTCGTGTTCGCGCCGATCGTCACCGCTGCGGCGCATTCGGGTAACCGCCGATGGCCCCGTCCATACCCGCGCTGACCAGCGCACTGCCACGGAGATCTCCACCCGCGCGGTTCAGGGTGTCGATCGGAATGCCGGTCGAGCGGTCGCGGGGCGCGTCCCCGTAGAGGCCGATCGAGCCGGTTCTGATCCTCCTGACCAGCGGGAACCCGCTGGGCGCCGGCCGCCGAAAACCGTTGGCACAGACGCGTGTCGGCTAGACCCGCTCCAGTACCGCCGAGGCCCCGATGCCGCCGGCGGCGCAGATGCCGAGCAGGGCGGTGGACTTGCCGGTGAGGGCGAGTTCGTTGGCCATGGTCGTGACCATGCGCGCGCCGGTCGCGCCGAAGGGGTGGCCGAGGGAGACCGAGCCGCCGTGCACATTGAGCTGGGCCGGATCGATCTCGCCCACCGCGGCGTCACGGTCGAGGCGGGTCTTGGCCCATTCGTGGCTGGCCAGCGCCGAGACCACGGACAGGGTCTGGGCGGCGAAGGCCTCGTGGATATCGACGAAATCGATGTCCGCGAGCGACATTCCGGCCCGGTCGAGGGCTCGCGGCATGGAGACGGCGGGGCCGATCAGCACCTGGTCGCGCGGGTCGACGCTGACGAAGCTCCAGGAGCGGAAGGCGGCGAGGGGCTCGTAGCCGAGCGCGCGCGCCTTCTCCTCGCTCATCAGCAGCACCGCCGAGGCACCGTCGGTGAGCGGGCTGGAATTGCCGGCGGTGACGGTGCCGTTCTCGGCGAAAACCGGTGCCAGCTTGGAGAGTTTGGCCAGGCTGGTGTCCGGCCGCACCAGTCCGTCCCGCGACACCGCGGTCCCGTCGGGCGTGCGGACCGGCACCACCTCGCGGTCGAAGCGGCCGGCGGCGATGGCCGCGGCGGCCCGGTGATGCGAGGTGGCGGCGAAGTGGTCCTGCGCGCCGCGCGAAATGCCGTGGATGCGCGCCATTTTCTCGGCCGACTCGCCCATGACCTCACCGGTGGTGCGCTCGGCGATCTGGGGCCGGCGCGGCATCAGGTCGAAGAACGGGGCCAATTGGGTTGCGGCGGTGAGATAGTCCTTGGCCTTGGGCTTGCCCAGCGCCAGCGGCGCGGCGGCGTGCACCAGCTTCTGCGGCAGCTTGATCTCGGCATTGCTGGTGGAGTCGCTGCCGCCGGCGACCATGATGTCGTACTCACCGCGTTCGATGGCGGCCGCCGCCGACACCACCGCCTGCAGCCCGGAGGCGCAGGCGCGCGTCACGGTGTAGCCCTCGCAGCCCGCGTCCAGTTCCAGGTCGAGCGCGATCTCCCGCGCGATGTTCGGCGCGCCGCTGGGCAGGATCACCCCACCCCACACGATGGCCTGGACATCCTGCTTCGGCAGCCCGGTCCGTTCCAGCAGCCCGCGCACAGCGCTATCGGCGAGGTCGATGGAGTCCATCCGCGTGAATTCGCTGAATGCCCGCACGAACGGGGTCCGAGCCCCGGCGACGATGACAGCACGGCGAGCGCCCTTGGTAGCCATGGCACAGTTTTAACTGATACACGCCGTAACAGCAAGAGGCCCCCGGACACAACAGGCGACCGGGGTCCTGTTCGTGACCCCGGTCGAAAGGTGGATGTTCCCCAGCCGCTGGTTACGCGAGCCTGATGAGCCCGTAGTCGAAGGCGTGGCGGCGGTAGACGACCGACGGTCGGTCGGTCTCCTTGTCCTGGAACAGGAAGAAATCGTGGCCTACCAGCTCCATCTGGTAGAGGGCGTCGTCGACCGTCATGGGGATCGCGGAGTGCTGTTTGGTGCGCACCACATGACCGGGGCCGGCGGCTTCGTCCATCTCGTCGGCCGCGTGCTCGTGCGCGATGGATCCATTGGCGGAGAACAGGGATTCGTCGATGAGACCGGCGGTCGCCTCCGACACCGAGATCGGTGACTTGTCCCCATGGTGGACGCGACGGCGGTCCTTGAGCCGGCGCAGTCGGCTCTCCAGCTTCTCGACCGCGAACTCGAGGGCCGCGTAGAAGCTGTCCGCGCGCGCTTCGGCGCGGACGACCGGGCCCTTGCCGCGGGCGGTGATCTCTATCCGCTGGCAATTCTTGCGTTGACGACGGTTGCGTTCGTGGGTGAGTTCCACGTCGAAGAGGTAGATGGTGGGGTCGAACCGCTCGAGCCGAGAGAGCTTGTCCGCCACGTGAATTCGGAAATGGTCGGGCACTCCGCCCTCGCCTAGGGTCCTGCCCTTGACCACGACATCCGCGATGGTGGCCCGAGTGGATGAATCGTCTGAGATGACCTCGTCATCGAGCAGCACCGTGGTGTCTGCGTTCTTCGCTGAGAGTCGTGAAGTAGTCGTCACGCGTACCTCCCGGATCTGGCCGCACAAGCCGCTCGTGCGGCGGGATTGAAACGTGTGCCGATCGATGAACTCGCTCGGCACATATGTCCGAGGCGCCACCTCCAAACTTGCGGTTCGGGTGTCTGATCGCCAACCTAGTGCGCCAGCGACCCGTCCGCCAGTGTTCACGCAAATTTCGGAGAATCAAGCCGCGCAAGTAACCAGCACGGCACGAACCGCCACCCTCGCAGCGGCCAGCGCACGCACCGATTCCCGCACCGTGACACCCGTGGTCAACACGTCATCGATCACCACTACCTCGGCATTTGCCGGAAACAGGGCACCCGGCGGGCGGGTGGTGGCTACGATGATCCGCCCGTGCAGATTGTGCTGGCGATCGCGGTGTCCCAGGCCCACCGAGTCGCGCACACCTGGCCGCATGCGCAACAGACGGACCAGTCGGCAATCAGGTAGCAAACTCGCCGCGACGTTCGCGGCACGCACCACCGGATCTCCGCCGCGCCGCCGGGCGGCGGACCCGCGACTGGGCGCGGGCACCAGCACCAGCGGGCGGGCGGTGTCCCGCAAATGATCCAGCCCCCTGGCCAATCCGGCGCCGAGCGGCCGCGCCAGGTCCCGGCGACACTGCTCCTTGATCGCCAGCACGGCCCGCCGCGGCGCGCCCGCGTAGCCGGCCAGCGCCCAGCACGGCACCCCCGGATCGGCGCGCGGGCGAATCCGGATGGGCGGTCCCGACAGCTCGGCGGCGCAGTCCGCGCACCACCCCGTCCCGGCCCGCCCGCACCCGCCGCAGGCGCGCGGCAGGATCAGATCCAGCAGTTCCCCCATGCCCCTCAGTGTGCGCCTAGCCGGGCAGCACCGGAACCGCGTTGGCCCCCAGACCCGGAACTTCGCGCCAGTAGTCCTCGCGCCCTTCGGGATTGCGGGTCAGCTCCAGCACCGCGCGGGAGTCGGCCACGTACTCCTGATCCGGCGAGGCGCTCAGCACGCGCACCGGCGGGGTGAGGTTCTGGGAGGTCTGGGCGCGGAACTCGGAGCCGTCCACCAGCACCCCGGCCACCGGGTCCACATTGCCGTCGCGGCCCACCACGACCTTCTCGTCGCTGAGCCAGTCGATGGACACCGCGGGCGTGCTCAGCCCGATGGCCAGCGGCAGCGGCGAGGACAGCGAGAACTTCCCGTTCGGCTGCGGCACCACCACGGCCACGTACACCTTGCCGCTGGCGATGAGGGCCGCCCGCGCCCCGGACGGCGAGATGCGCAGCTCGGTGATGGGCGCGCGCGGCGAGGTCGAATTGGCCGCCGCCGTGGTCAGTTCGGCGATGTCGACGTCCTGCACCGAGACATTGCCGGTGGTGCGGTCGTGCACGGCCCGGATCACCCGGTCGCCGTCCACCACCGACCAGGCCGAGCTGCCGTCGGCGGGCCAGGTGGGACGGGTGAAGGTGCCCCCGGTGGCGACCGGGAAGCCCTGGCCGTCATAGGTTCCGATGATCAGCGTGCGCTCGGGCTCGGGGTCCGGGCGGCCGGACTTGGCGACGGCGGCGACCAGCTGCCCGTCCGGCGACAGTCCGACCGACTGCAGGGTGTGGGTGGCGCCGAAGAAGCCCGGGGCAGCGGTGATTCCGCTGTCGGTGATCGCCACCAGCGACCCGTCGCGCACGGCGTGCATGCCGGCCCGGTTGCGGGCGATGCTGTCGGGGCTGCGGGCATCCACGTCGGCGCGCTGCCAGCCGCCGGCGTACCTGTCGTCGAGCGGCTTGCCGTCGGCGTTGAGCAGGTAGGGGCCGAGCACGTCGGCGCCGGAAAGGGTGAGGACGATCTGGGCGGCCATCACGTCGCGGGTGGGCGGGTCGAGGGCGGCGGCGCCGGAGAAGTCGGCGCTCAGCCCGCCGCCGCCGACGCCGATATTGTCGACATCGCCATTGGCCCTGGTGATCGGCCCGCGCAGGGTGACCGGCGCGCCCATGGGGTTGCGCACGGCGGGCGCGAGCGCGGACTGGGGTCCCTGGGCGAGCATGCCGAGCAGCCGCTGCGCCAGCTGGTCCTTGCGGGCGGAGATCCAGCGCAGGTCGGGCACCATGGCCTGCCCGGCCAGGTTCGGGAAGAACAGCGAATACCGGTGGTAGGACTTGGCGAAGGCGGCCTGTTCGACGATCACGCCGGGCGGCAGATCCTTGATCCGCCACTCGCCGTCGATCTTCTCCATGTCGACCTTGGTCTCCAGGGTGCCGTCACCGGGCCGGTAGGAGCCGTCCGGCGCCAGCTCGCCGATCTTGCGCGCCCGGATCACATAGGTGGCGGAGTCGCCGTTGCGGGACTCCCGCAGCGTATTGGGCTGTGAGTCCACGACGCTGGTGGACGCGGCGTCGTCCCACTGCGCATTCGCCGCGGGCGAGAGAAACTGCCGGGCCGCCTGATGCCGGTCGGACGGATCGGCCGTGGCGGCCATGAAGTCCAGCAGCAGCTGCTCGGGTTCCCGCCCGGCGACGGGCGGCAGCGGCGAGGCGCTGGTGGGCTGGTGGTCCAGGCTGCCCAGCGCCTGCGGTGCCGAGGAGTCCGGCAGGCTCGCGCACGCACTGACACTGAGCAGGCAGCCGAGCACCGCCAGGGCCTGGCGCAGGCCCGCGGACGGCCTCCTCATGATTGGCCGTCCCCCTGGGCGGCCGGCACCGAGCCGCCGGAAGTGTCGCGGCCGGAACCGGTTCCGCCGGAACCGGCGGAATCATTGTCGGCGGCATGGTTTTCCCCGTTGGCGGCGGCTTCGGGCTTGGCGGCGGTTCCTTTGTCGGGCCCACCGACAGCGCCATTGTCGAACCCACCGACAGCGCCGTTTTCCGGCCCAGCGGCAGTGCCGTTCTCGGACCCAGCGGCAGTGCCGTTTTCGGACCCTGCGGCAGTGCCGTTCTCGGTCCCGGCGGTGGTTCCGTCACCAGCCCCGGTGGTGGAGGGGAATTCCGGGGCGATGGCCTCGAATCCCGGTTCCTCGTCCCCGGTTTCCGTGGTCGGCGTTTCGGGGCCGGGTTCGGCCCCGACGTCGTCCGGGCCCGTGGTGCCCGGTTCCACTGCGCCGGGCGCGGATTCGACCGCCGCCGCGATGG
Source organism: Nocardia sp. NPDC004123 (assembly GCF_053603795.1). NCBI lineage: Bacteria > Bacillati > Actinomycetota > Actinomycetes > Mycobacteriales > Nocardiaceae > Nocardia > Nocardia sp. NPDC004123. Next base: position 50,764 of record NZ_JBSGGG010000032.1, on the reverse strand, counting down.
AGCCGATGGCCGCCTGGCCGGCGTCCGAGCCCGCGATGTCGAGGGCCAGCTGCTCGGGCGAGACCGCGCCGCGAATCTTGGGCGGCTCCAACGAGAGTGGGCTGGTGCCGAGCTTGCGGCCGCGGACCAGTGGCAGGGTGAGCCGGAAGCTCGCGCCCACACCGATCTCGCCCCACGCCTCGAGCTTGCCCTCGTGCAGGTTGGCGTCCTCGACGCTGATGGACAGGCCGAGGCCGGTGCCGCCGGAGCGGCGCATGCGTGAGGGGTCCGAGCGCCAGAAGCGGTTGAACACCAGCTTCTCCTCACCCGGCCGCAGGCCCACGCCCTGGTCGCGCACCACGATGGCGACGGCATTGGCGTCCACGTCGCCGCGCATGCGCATGAGCACGGGCTTGCCCTCGCTGTGGTCGATGGCATTGGCGAGCAGGTTGCGCAGCACGCGTTCGACGCGGCGCGGATCCACCTCGGCCACCAGCGGTTCCTCGGGCATGTCCACCACCAGTTCGACGCCGGACTCCTTGGCCAGGTGCCGCACCGTGGAGACCGCGGCCCGCGCGCACATGCGCACGTCCAGCGATTCCACCTGCAGCTCGGCCACGCCCGCGTCGTGACGGCTGATCTCGAGCAGGTCGTTGAGCAGTCCCTCGAAGCGGTCGAGTTCGTTGACGAGCAGTTCGGCCGAGCGCGCCAGCGCCGGGTCCAGGTCGTCGCTGGATCCGTGGATGAGGTCGGCCGCCATGCGCACCGTGGTCAATGGCGTGCGCAGTTCGTGGCTGACGTCGGAGGTGAAGCGGCGCTGCAGATTTCCGAACTCCTCGAGTTGGGTGATCTGGTTGGACAGGCTCTCGGCCATCTCGTTGAACGACATGGCGAGCCGCGCCATGTCGTCCTCACCGCGCACCAGCATGCGCTCCTTGAGCCGTCCGTCGGCGAACCGACTCGCGATCCGCGCCGCGGATCTGATGGGCAGCACCACCTGTCGCGTCACCAGCGCCGTGATGGCGGCCAGCAGCACCAGCAGCACGATGCCACCGATGAGCATGGTGCCGCGCATGAGCGACAGACTCCGTTGCTCATTGGTGAGCGGGAAGATCAGATAGATCTCCAGCGAGTCGATATCGGCCGAGGGGCTGCCGATGATCAGCGCCGAGCCCTTGTACCCGTCCGGGCTGGAGACCGTGGCGAACTGATAGGAGACCTGCCGCTGCTTGACGAATTGGCGTAGCTCGGCGGGAATCTCCTGGATGGCGCCGGAGGTGATCTCCTGCCCGCTGTCGCCCGTCATGGCCAGGGCCGCCTCGTAACTGCCTGCGGCGCCGCCGGTCTGGGTCCCGCCGGCGCTGCTGAACAGCGCGCGGCGGGCGTCGTCCAGGCGACTCTGCTGAGTACCCGAATCGTGCACACCGGTCAGTTGATTCTGAACGGTGTTGCGGGCGCGACCCATCTCCTCGACGGCCGCGTTGATCTTCGCGTCCAACAACCGGTCGGTGATCTGACTCGTGAGCACGACGCCCAGAATCGTGATGACGATCAGCGACAGGGTGAGTGTGGACACGACGACACGCAACTGCAGCGAACGCCGCCAGACATGGCCCAGTTGCTCGCCCAGATTGCGGAACCAGGCCACCGCTACCGCCAGCCACCGCTGAACGCGGTTTCTGGAGCCAGCGATCACGGCGGTCCGGCCTTGTAGCCCACACCTCGGACGGTCAGCACGATCTCGGGGTTCTCCGGATCCTTCTCCACCTTGGCGCGCAACCGCTGGACGTGCACGTTGACCAGGCGGGTGTCGGCGGCGTGCCGATAGCCCCAGACCTGTTCCAGCAGCACCTCACGGGTGAACACCTGGCGCGGCTTGCGGGCCAGCGCCACCAGCAGATCGAACTCCAGTGGAGTCAGCGAGATCTGCGCCCCGCCGCGGGTCACCTTGTGCGCGGGCACATCGATGACGATGTCGGCGATGGACAGCAGCTCCTGCGGCTCCTCCTCGGTGCGGCGCAGGCGGGCCCGCACCCGGGCCACGAGTTCCTTCGGCTTGAACGGCTTGACGATGTAGTCGTCCGCGCCACTTTCCAAACCCAGGACGACGTCGACCGTGTCGGTCTTCGCCGTCAGCATCACGATTGGCACTCCCGAATCGGCTCGCAGCACCCGGCACACGTCGATGCCGTTCATGCCGGGCAGCATGAGATCCAGCAACACGAGATCCGGACGCAGCTCCCGGACCGCGGTCAGCGCCTGCGTGCCGTCACCGACGACGTGGGGGTCGAAACCCTCACCCCGCAAGACGATCGTGAGCATCTCCGCGAGAGCCATATCGTCGTCGACGACCAGAATCTTCGGCTTCATAACGTCTAGTTTGTCACCTCTCCGGCTCTGATTCGGCCGCCACGCCAACACTCGTGACCTGTCGGCGCACATCCAACCCTATCCAGCAATAATTTCCGCGAGGCGCGCGGCCAGTGTTGCCGGATCGTCACCGGTCCGATGCACCCACCACGGTCCGTGCCAGTTGATTTCGGCCAGCTCACGGTAGACAGTACCGGTGCGACGCTGCAGTCCCCCGTCTTTCTCGTAAGCGTCCAAAGCCCGTGCGGCATCGGCTTCGCCGCGCAGGCGCGCGCGTTCCTCGGCCACATCGACCGGAACATCCAGCAGAATCTGGACATCCGGGGCGGGCAATCCGAAGCGTTCGAACTCCAATTCCTCGACCCAGGCCACGATTTCGCCGTGCGCGTCCTGCTCCAGGCGGGCCGCGGAGTACGCGGCATTGGAGGCGACGTAGCGGTCCAGTAGCACGATGTCGTTGTCCGCCAGCAGTTTCGAGAGCTCGTCGCGCGCGTCGGCGCGGTCGAGCGCGAACAGCAGCGCCATGGCATTCACAGACCGAGCGGTATCTCCATGACCGCCGCGCAGCGCCTCGGCGGCGAGGTCGGCATGCACGGAGACGCCGTAGCGCGGGAAGGCCAGAGTGGCGACCCGCAGCCCGCGGGCGCGCAGGACGGTGACAACGGCGTCGGTGAGCGTGCGTTTGCCCGAGCCGTCGAGCCCTTCCACCGGAACCAGTGCACCCATGCCGCGAGAGTACCGAATCGGCCGCGGTTCGCCCCGGCGGGATCCCGTTTGTTCGAAAGGCCCAGATTTTTGTAGCCATTCGATTGCTATAGTCCGGCCATGACTGCTGGATACGTGAGGTCAACGCAGCTCAGGAGAGCTTTTGCGATCCTCGCGTTAGCGATTGCCGCCATTGGTCCAACAGCCTGCGGCAGCAACTCCAGCGACACGAGCCCGGTCGCCGTGGCCGATCCCCACCGCCCCTTCGATCTGCAGGCCCACCGCGGCGGTCGCGGCATGACCATCGAGGAGTCGCTGCCCGGCTTCGCCAAGGCCATCGAACTGGGCGTCACCACCCTGGAACTCGACATCGTGCTCACCGCCGACAAGAGGCCGCTCATCTGGCACGACCCGGTCATCCAGGCCGAGAAGTGCGCCGACACCGCCCCGGCCTTCCCCGGCGATCCACGGTTCCCCTACGTCGGCAAGCTGGTCCACGACCTGACCTACGACCAGGTCCACACCCTCGACTGCGGCAGGAAGCTCGCGGAATTCCCAGCGGCACAGGAGCTTCCGGGCAACAGGATCGCGACGCTGCCGGAACTGTTCGATCTGGTGAAGAGCCACCCGGGCGCGTTCGGCACCGTGCGCTACAACGTGGAGACCAAAATCGAGGCCGCCCACCCCGAACAGTCCGCCACCCCCAGGGAATTCGTCGACGTCATTCTGGGCGCCGTCGAACAGGCCGGGGCCATCGGCAAGGTCGAGATCCAGAGCTTCGACTGGAGCAGCCTGCCGCTGGTGAAGGCCCAGAACGCGAACATCCCCACGGTCGCGCTGTACGACGAGACCACCTTCGCGCCGAACAGCCCGTGGCTGGGCCCGATTCGATACGAGGAACACGCCGGGGACCCACTGGACGCGATCAAGGCCCTGGGCGCGGACATTTCCTCCCCCGCCTACGTCGACCCCTGGGCCATCGACGCGAAGGTCGGCGACAAGTACTTCAAGCTCACCACGACCGCCGAGTACGTCCGCGAAGCGCACGGTTTCGGCATCCGGGTGATCCCCTGGACCGTGAACGACAAGGCCACCATCGGACTGGCGCTCGACCAGGGCGTGGACGGCCTGATCACCGACTATCCGAACCGCGCGCGCGACGTCATGCAGGAGAAGGGCTACCCCCTCCCGAGGTCTTTCCGCAAATAAGCCACGCAAATCCGAAACGCGCGCCCTTCAACTCTTGTAGGGTCCCGGGCAACACTCCCCCTGCAAGGAGCGCAACCCTGATGAAGTCCCATCTCGCACACCACGGTCCGCGTGCCGCCCTGGCCGCCGTAGCGATCACCGCCGCCGCTCTTTCCACGGCCGGTACCGCCACCGCCGCCCCCGTCACCCTCGAACCCGCCAGCGCCGACCAGGCCGCCCCCGTGGCCGACTCCGGCTCGGCGTCCTCCCTGTCGAGCAACTCCGGCTCCAGCAATGTCGCCGGCACCGGCTCCAGCGCCAGTGAGCTCCTCAGCGCCGCCATCTGCACCATCCAGGGCGGCAAGTGGGTCCCCCTGATCGACATCTGCCTCAAGTAGCGGACGCACGGCGCCAACGAGATCCGGCCGGTCACCCTCTCGGGTGACCGGCCGGATCTTCATGCGCTACAGGCGGTTTCCGCTCAGTAGCGGTAGTGGTCCGGCTTGTACGGGCCCTCCACGTCCACGCCGATGTATTCGGCCTGGTCCTTGGTGAGCTTGGTCAGCGTGCCGCCCAGGGCCTCCACGTGGATGCGGGCGACCTTCTCGTCGAGGTGCTTGGGCAGGCGGTAGACCTCGTTGTCGTACTCGTCGGGCTTGGTCCACAGCTCGATCTGCGCGATGACCTGGTTGGAGAAGCTGTTCGACATCACGAACGACGGGTGCCCGGTCGCGTTGCCCAGGTTCAGCAGGCGGCCCTCGGAGAGCACGATGATCGACTTGCCGGACTCCTTGAACGTCCACAGGTCGACCTGCGGCTTGATGTTGAGCCGGTCCGCGCCCGAACGCTCCAGGGCGGCCATGTCGATCTCATTGTCGAAGTGGCCGATGTTGCCCAGGATGGCCTGACCCTTCATCGCCTTCATGTGATCGAGGGTGATGATGTCCTTGTTGCCCGTGGAGGTGATGACGATGTCGGCCTCACCGATCGCCTGTTCCACGGTGACGACGTCGAAGCCGTCCATCAGCGCCTGCAGCGCGTTGATCGGGTCGATCTCGGTGACCTGCACGCGCGCGCCCTGCCCGGCCATCGACTCCGCACAGCCCTTGCCGACATCGCCGTAGCCGCAGATCAGCACCTTCTTGCCACCGATCAGCACGTCGGTGCCGCGGTTGATGCCGTCGATGAGGGAGTGCCGGGTGCCGTACTTGTTGTCGAACTTCGACTTGGTGACCGAGTCGTTGACATTGATCGCCGGGAACACCAGCTCACCCGCGGCCGCGAACTGATACAGCCGCAGCACACCGGTGGTGGTCTCCTCGGTGACACCCTGCACGCTCTCGGCGATCGTGCCCCACTTGCCCTTGTCGGCCTCGATGCTGGCGCGCAGCAGGTTCAGGAAGACCTTGTATTCGGCGGAGTGGGTGTCGTCCTCGGGCGGGACCACGCCGGCCTTCTCGAACTGCGCGCCGCGCAGCACGAGCATGGTGGCGTCACCACCGTCGTCGAGGATCATGTTGGCCGGCTCGCCCGGCCAGGTCAGCATCTGATCGGCGGCCCACCAGTACTCCTCCAGGGTCTCGCCCTTCCAGGCGAAAACCGGCGTGCCCTTGGGCTCCTCGACGGTGCCGTGCGGGCCGACCACGACCGCGGCGGCCGCGTGGTCCTGGGTGGAGAAGATGTTGCAGGAGGCCCAGCGGACCTCCGCGCCGAGGGAGACCAGGGTCTCGATGAGCACGGCGGTCTGCACGGTCATGTGCAGCGAGCCGGAGATGCGCGCGCCACGCAGCGGCTGCACATCGTGGTACTCCCGGCGCAGTGCCATCAGGCCCGGCATCTCGTGCTCGGCGAGGCGAATCTCCTTGCGGCCGAACTCGGCCAGTGACAGGTCCGCCACCTTGTAGTCGATGCCATTGCGGACGTCAGGGGTCATGTTGCGGGACACAGCGGTCGTCATCTGCCTCTCCTGGTCGGCTGGTTCCCCCAAACCCTACGCGGCGGCCTGGTACTCGTACGCGGCGAGGATGCGCTCCCGCTTACGGGGTTGGATATTGGCCCGGCTCACGTCGCCCGCGTAGTGGGCGAGCAAGCGCGGATCCATGACGTAGCGCCACAGCGGCGGGATCAATGCCAGCAGGATCATGGTGGCGTACCCCGCTGGAAGCTGCGGCGCCTCCTCGGAGGTGCGCAGTGTCTGGTACCGCCGCCCCGGATTGGCATGGTGGTCGCTGTGCCGCTGCAGGTGGAACATGAAGATATTGGTGACCAGCCGGTCACTGTTCCAGCTGTCGCTCGGCGAGCAGCGGGTCCAGCTGCCATTGGGCCGCTTGCGTCGCAGCAGGCCGTAATGCTCGACGTAGTTGACGGTTTCGAGCAGGCCCGCGCCGATCACCGCCTGCAGCAGCAGATACGGCAGCACCCGCCAGCCGTAGACCGCCAGCAACCCGCCGAACAGCACGAGGGTCATAGCCCAGGCCTGCAGGATGTGGTTGTGGACACTGAACCAGCGGTGTCCCTTGCGGCGCAACCGTTCTCCTTCGAGATGGATTGCCGACCGGAAGCCACCGATCACGCTGCGGGGCAGGAACTCCCACAGCGACTCACCCATGCGGGCGCTGGCCGGATCGTCGGGCGTCGCGACCCGGGCGTGGTGGCCCTTGTTGTGCTCGACGAAGAAGTGCCCGTAGGCCGACTGCGCCAGCGCCATTTTCGACAGCCAGCGCTCCAATCGCTCCACCCGGTGGCCGAGTTCATGGGCGGCGTTGATGCCGATGCCGCTGACGAACCCGAGAGTGGCCGCCAGCCCGAGCTTGTCGACGACGGACAGATCGTCGCCGGCCCACATGTACGCGGCGATGATCAGGCCGACCACCTGGATCGGCAGGAACATGTAGGTGCACCACCGGTAGTACCGGTCATTGGAGAGTAACTCGTAATCCTCGTCGCGCGGATTGGTGCCGTCTTCCCCGACGAACCAGTCCAGGACCGGGATGGCGATCAGAATGATGATCGGTCCGATCCACCAGAACACCTCCAGCTTGGTGTGCAACACCAGCTGCGACGGCAGTAACGCACACCCGGGCGCGATCAACCCCAGCACCCACAGGTGTCGTTTCGGATCCGGCGAACCCAACCGTTTGCCGACCATTTGCACGTTTGCCCCGCTAATCAATACCTCGATGAACTTCGCAGCTACATATCTTGAAACCTAGTCCCTGTTACAGCACCCGGCCGGACTGAAAGGTGGCCACCGTTACATCATGAGCAGTCGGTTCTGCCGCAACCGACCGCGTGGTACCCGCCACTGGGCCTCGAACGCAAACCAGGAGCGAAACCGGGCTCAGCGAAACCACACATATCGAACCTGCGGGCGCCCGGTCCGGCCGTAGTCGGTTCGCCGTTCCACCACGCCGTCTTCGGCCATCCGCTCCAGATACCGCCACGCCGTCACCCGGGACACCCCCACCGCGCGCCCCGCCTCACCCGCGGACAGCCCGTCCGGCGCGGCCCGCACCGCCCGCGACACCTCGTCCATCGTCTGCGGCGCAATGCCTTTCGGCGAGGTGGGTCGCTGATCCGGAGTGCGCAGCACACCGAAGGCGCGATCGATGTCCTGCTGCGACACCGCCGTCTCCCCGGCCGGCAGCGCCGCCCGGTATTCGACGTAGCGGTCCAGCTTCTCGCGGAAGGCCGCAAAGGTGAAGGGCTTCAACAGATACAGCACCACGCCGTGCGAGACGGCCGAGCGCACCATGGCCAGATCGCGCGCCGAGGTGACGGCGATGACGTCCGGCCGCGGCCGCAGTCCCGCCAGTGCCGCGGCGACGGCGAGCCCGCTCATATCCGGCAACCCGATATCCATCAACACCAGATCAATGGGGACGCCGGAAGATTGTGACCTTTTCGCGATCGAGATGGCGTCGCGACCGGTGTGCGCCACCGCGACCACCGTGAAACCCGGCACCCGCTCCACGTAAGAGCGATGTGCCGCAGCGATTTTCGGCTCGTCCTCGACGATCAGCACGCGGATCGCCGATGCCGGCGCGGCATTCATCGCGGAAACCTCACGATCACCGCGGATTCCGGTTCCCGCCGGGCCCGCAACTCGCCAGCATGCCTGGCGACCAACCGGCGTACCAGCGCCAGGCCCAGCCCGTGGTGGTCGGTCTTGGTGGAATAGCCGCGTTCGGTGGCACGGGTGAACAACTCCTCCGACATGCCCGGGCCGCTGTCGGCCACCCGGACGTACAGCTCCGGCTCGTCCCGCCGCACCGTCACCTCCACCCACGCGTCCTCGTCGTGCCCGACCGCGTCCAGGGCGTTGTCGATGAGATTGCCCAGCAGCGTGACCATCTCGTGCGGCGTCAGCGGGTCGGTGGTGTCGAGCAGCGTGTCGCCGGTGACGGTCAGCTCCACCCCGTTCTCCGCGGCCTGCTCCACCTTGCCCAGCAGCAGCGCCACCACCGCGGGTTCGGCCACCGCGCCGGTGAGCCGGTCGATGAGGGCCTGGGACAGTTCGAGTTCCGCGGTCGCGAAGTTCACCGCCTCGCGCGGGCGGCCCAGCTCCACCATGGTGACCACGGTGTGCAGCCGGTTGGCGGCCTCGTGCGCCTGGGCGCGCAGCGATTCGGCGAAACCGCGCACGGAATCCAATTCGCCCAGCACATCCCGCAATTCGGTGTGGTCGCGCAGGGTGACCACGGTGCCGATGCGGCGGCCGGCGTGCTCCACCACGTCCTGGTTGACGACCAGCACCCGGTCCGGGGTCACGTGCATCTCGTCACGGACCACACCGGTTCCCAAGCGCTGCAACGACACCGGCAGATCCGCGCGCGTGATCGGCCCGTCCGGCAGATCGAGCAGCAGCCGCGCCTGATCGTTGACCACCTCGGCGCGCTCATCGGATCTGTCGAATACCAGCAGGCCCTCGTGGATCGAGTGCAGCACCGCGTCGTGATGTTCGTACATGGCCCGCAGCTCGGCGGGCCCGAGGCCATGCGTCTGCCGTAACAGCCTGCGCCGCAACAACAGCGAACTCATCATGGCCAGCGCCAGGCCGCCCGCCGCGGCGGCCAGGATCAGCGGCAGCTGGGCGCGGACCTGTTCGCCGATGTGGGTGCGGGTGACGCCCGCCGACACCAGCGCGACGATGCGGCCGTCGGCATCGCGCACCGGGGTGACCGCGCGAATCGACGGGCCCAGCGTGCCGGTGAAGGTCTCGGTGAACGTCTCCCCCGCGAGGGCGCGATCGATGTTGCCGCTGAAAGGTTTTCCGATCCGGTCGGTCTCGGTGTGGGTGTAGCGGGTCCGATCCGGGGCCATCACCACGATGAAGTCCATACCCGTCGCCTTGCGGATGGCCTCGGTCACCGGTTGTAGTGCGGCGGTCGGATTCGGGCTCCGCACCCCGGCCAGCGTCGAGGGCGACTGCGCCACCGCGATCGAGGTATCGATGACCTCCGCACGGGTGGCGTCGTCCTGCACCCGGCGGGTCTGCAGGAACGCCAGCATCGACGCGGCGGTGATCACCACCGCCAGTACCAGCACCTGCACCACGAACACCTGCCCGGCCAGCGTACGGCGGGCCCGGGTTCTTCGACCTCTCACGATTCCTCCGGGTACTTCATGAACATAATTTACGAAACAGTGACCCGCGTCACTCCCTGGATCATGATTCTCTCCGAACACCCGCGTGGAGCAAACGTCATGCGGGCACTGACCCGGAGGCACCAGCGAGATGAGCGACACGACAACCCGGCAGCGCCGAGACCGTACCCACTGGCTCTATCTGGCCGTCATCGTGGCCGTCGTCGCGGGCGTCCTGGTCGGCTGGCTGGCCCCGGGCGCCGGCAAGAGCGTCGGCGAGCTCGGCACGATCTTCGTGAACCTCATCAAGATGATGATCGCCCCGGTCATCTTCTGCACCATCGTGCTCGGCATCGGCTCGGTGCGGGCGGCGGCCAAGGTCGGCAAGGTCGGCGGACTGGCCATCGGCTACTTCCTGATCATGTCCACGGTGGCGTTGGCCATCGGCCTGCTGGTCGGCAATCTGCTGCACCCGGGCTCGGGGCTGAACGTGGCCGCCCACGCGAAGGAGATCACCAAGTACGCCACCGACGCCAAGGCGGCGGGCGGCACCTGGCAGTTCCTCGAGGACATCGTGCCGACCACCCTGCTGTCGTCGCTCACCTCGGGCAAGGTGCTGCAGGCGTTGTTCGTGGCGCTGCTGGTGGGCTTCGGCATCCAGGCCATGGGCACCGCGGGCGAGCCGATCCTGCGCGGGGTCGCGTCGGTGCAGAAGCTGGTGTTCCGGATTCTGACCATGATCCTGTGGCTGGCCCCGATCGGCGCGTTCGGCGCCATGGCGAACGTGGTGGCGCGCACCGGACTCGACGCGGTCAAACAGCTGGCGCTGTTGATGGTGGCCTTCTATCTCACCTGTGTCGTCTTCATCTTCGGCGTGCTGGGCCTGCTGCTGCGGCTGGTGGCCGGGAACTCCATCTTCAAGCTGGTGCGCTACCTGGCGCGGGAGTACCTGCTGATCTTCGCCACCTCGTCCTCGGAGTCGGCACTGCCGCGGCTCATCGCCAAGATGGAGCATGTCGGCGTGGACCGCACCACCGTGGGTGTGGTTGTCCCGACCGGGTATTCGTTCAACCTCGACGGCACCGCCATCTACCTGACCATGGCCACCCTGTTCGTGGCGGACGCCATGGGCAAGCCGCTGTCCTGGCACGAGCAGATCGGCCTGCTGCTGTTCATGATCGTGGCCTCCAAGGGCGCGGCGGGTGTCACCGGCGCGGGCCTGGCCACGCTGGCCGGCGGCCTGCAGAGCCATCGCCCGGAGCTGCTGGACGGTGTCGGCCTGATCGTCGGCATCGACCGGTTCATGTCGGAAGCCCGTGCGCTGACCAACTTCTCGGGCAATGCGGTCGCTACGCTGCTGATCGGCACCTGGACCAAGACCATCGACCCGGCCCGGGTCCGCGCGGTGCTGGATCGCGAGATCCCCTTCGACGAGCAGGCCATGGTGGAGGACCACCCGGCCCCCGCCGCCCCGGAAGCACCGGGCTCGCAAGAGAAAGACCTGGTTCCGGCCTGAACCCAACCCCCAGGCCGAACCCGGACCGTCGGCGCGTTCTCCCCCCGTACGCGCCGGCGGAACCCGCACCCTGCCCGCACGACCAGCCGCCTCCGGCTCGTGCGGGCAGGGTTTCCCTTTTGTTCAGGCCCCGACCGTGTTGTCTAGGCGCCGACCGCGTCCAGGGCCAGGGTGGCGGCGATGGCATTGGCCAGCTCGGCGCCCTTCACCTCGAAATGCCGCGCGAAATAGGCCAGGTGCTCGCCGTGCTCGTGGAAGTGGTGCGGGGTCAGCACGGCCGAGAACACCGGCACATCGGTCTCGAGCTGCACCCGCATGAGCGCGTCGACGACGGTCGAGGCCACGAAGTCGTGCCGGTAGATGCCGCCGTCCACGACGAGCGCGCAGCCCGCGACCGCGGCGTAGGAGCCGCGGGTGGCCAAACGCTTGACCTGCAACGGGATTTCGAACGCACCGGGCACCTCGATCACGTCGACCTCGGTGTAGCCGCGCTCGAGCAGCCCGGCCCGGCAGGATGCGACGGCCTTGTCGACGATGTCGCTGTGCCAGCGCGCGGCGACGAGGGCGATACGAGTGGAAGTGGGTGACATGGGGATTCCTCCTGTTCGCGATGTCACCCAGGGCAAGACGCGAACAGGCCCGTCCAGCGGTGCGGACGTGCCGGTGCCGCGTTCTCTTTCATCCGGACTGTGACCGTCGGCTCCGGGATCACACCGGAATCTGCTCGACCCACACTGCCGATGAGAGACACTGTGGCGCTCGCGGGCTCGTGCACTCCGGATCGGCCCGGATGCCATTACCGCCGGTGGGGAATTCCACCCCGCCCTGAGAACGTGTACGTAGCGGACAGTAACACGGGGATTCCGGCATCCGGAACCCCGTGTACCGCACAACACGACAGCACGGCCGGTGTCAGCGCACCAGCACGTCGGAATCGGCGGGCAGCCCGTCCACCGGCCACCAGCGCAGGTCGGTCGACTCCGAACTGCGCACCGGCACAGCCCCTTCCGGTGCTTTGATCTTGAACAGCAGGTCCAGGTGCCGGGTCGGCACGCCCAGCGAGCAGGTGATGGGGTGCGCCTGCGCGCCGTAGAGGCCGGGCTCGAGCACCAGCCCGTCGATGCCGGACTCCTCGGTCGCCTCACGGAAGGCGGCCGCCGCGACCGAATCGTCGGATTCCTCACAGTGCCCGCCCAATTGGATCCAGCGGCCCACCCGCGGGTGCAGGGTCAGCAGCACCTCGCGCTCGTCGTGGGAGAACACGATGGCCGAGGCGGTGATGTGCCCAGCCGCGTGCTCGCGCAGGCAGCCGCGCGGCGCGGAGCCCAGGAAGGCCAGCATGGCCTCCCGGATGGAGCACTCCGGACCCGTTGCCGGAGACCAGGTCTCCAGCAGCTCGGTCGCCGATTTGTGCAGCGACTCCGCGCTCACAGCTCGACCAGCCCGAGGCCGGGCTCGCGCGCCTCGCGCGGGGCGACCTCGTCGAGCGGGTACCCGATGGCGATGGCGCCCAGCGGATTCCAGTCCGCCTCCAGGCCCAGCACGTCGCGGGTGACCTCGGGCGCGAAGATGGTCGACCCGATCCAGCAGCTGCCCACGCCTCGCACGGCCAGCGAGACCAGCAGGCCCTGCACGGCCGCGCCCACCGCGACGGTGAACATGGTCTGCTCGGCGGCGCGGCGGCGCTCGTCCGGATAGTCGTGCGCGCCGTCGGGCACGCAGAACGGGATGATCATCTCGGGGGCGTCGAAGAGGATGCGCCCGCGCGCGACCCGCTTCTCCACGCTCTCCGGGGTGCGGCCGTCACCGGTCAGGTCGGTGCGCCACTTCTCGGCCATGGCCTCCAGCAGCTGCTCGCGCAGGCCGCGCTTGCGGACCCAGACGAAGCGGACCGGACGGGTGTGGTGCGGCGCGGGCGCGGTGAGCCCGGCGGCGACGGCCTCGCGAATGAGCTCCGGCGGCACCGGCGTCTCGGCGAACCGGCGCACCGAACGTCGCAGCGGCACCGCCTGTTTGCGGCCGAGCTCGACGGATTCCTCGGTGCCCAGCCAGAACAGATCGTCCTCGCCGCGCCGCAGCAGATCCCCGGCGGTGGATCCGTCGTCGGTGTAGTCGAGCCCGCGCACCACCGCGACCGGGACGCCGCCCAGCTTGCCCTTCACCAGGTCCGCGGCCGCGGCCAGCTCGTCGGCCACCGCGACCAGGGTGACGTGCAGTTCGTTGCCCTGCCCGTCGACCGCGCCGTCGTAGTCGTGCAGCACCCGGATGCCCGCCGACCCGATGGCGGCGTCGATCTGGCCGTTGCGCCAGGCCCGGCCCATGGTGTCGGTGATGACCACGGCCACCTGCACGCCCAGGCGGTCGGCCAGCGCGGTGCGCAGCGCCTTGGCGCTGGCGTCCGGATCCTCCGGCAGCAGGACCAGTTCGCCCTGTTCCACATTGGAGCCGTCGACTCCGGAGGCGGCCTGCACGATGCCGAGCCGGTTCTCGGTGATGAGGGTGCGGTTCTTGCGCGCCAGCACCCGCACCGACTCGTCGAGCACCAGTTGCCGGCGCGCGGCGTCGCGTTCCTCGGGGTCGCTGGGCGCGGTCACGATGCGGCCCTCGGCCTTGGCGACGATCTTGCTGGTCACCACCAGCACGTCACCGTCCTGGAGCCAGGGCGCCCGTGCCGCGATGGCTTCGGAGACATCGTCGCCCGGGCGGAATTCCGGCAGGCCCGGAACGGGCAGGATGCGCAGTTCGCCACCGGACGCGTGATCGCCCAGCGCTTCGATGGAATCCGTTGTCACGGTTTGACTCCCGCGATGTCGAGGGCTTCGCGAACCATCTCGGCGGTCGCGGCCGGGTCGGTCATGAGCAGTGGCACGCTCCGGACTTCGACGCCCGGAATGTCGGCGGTGTCGCCGGTGTGCACGAGCCAGCCGTCGAGAATGCCGGTGCTCGAGCGCGCGCCGTAGTAGGTGCCGACGGCCTCGGCGGAGGTTTCGACGCCGATCACCGACAGGCACTCATCGGCCATGCCGCGCAACGGTTTTCCGCCGATCACCGGGGACAGTCCGATCACCTTGGCATCGGTGGTGCGCAGTGCGCCCCGAATGCCGGGAACCGAGAGGATGGCGCCCACGCTCACGACGGGGTTCGACGGAGCGAGCAGGATCACATCCGCCGATTCTATGATTTCGATCACACCCGGGGCTGGTTTCGCAGCATCTGCCCCAATAGTCACGAATCCATGGGTCTCTACGTTCGCCCGGTATCGAACCCACCACTCCTGGAAATGGATCGCGCGGCGTTCGCCAGGGTTCTCCGGGTCACCGATTACGACATGTGTTTCGCATCGGTCGTCGGTTGCCGGAAGCAGTTTCACACCCGGTTGCCACCGATTGCAGAGCGCCTCGGTGACCGCCGAGAGCGGGTATCCCTGACGCAGCATTTCGGTGCGAATGAGATGCGTGGCGATATCGCGGTCGCCCAGCCCGAACCAATCGGGCTGAGCCTTGTATTTCGCCAGCTCCTCCTTGGCGCTCCAGGTCTCGTTCGCGTGCCCCCAGCCCCGTTCGGGGTCGATGCCGCCACCCAGGGTGTACATGCAGGTGTCCAGGTCAGGACAGATGCGCAGCCCGTGCATCCACACGTCGTCGCCGACATTGACGATGGCCGTGGTGTCGGCTCCGGGCAGCAGTTCGCGCACCCCCGTCAGGAACCGCGCGCCGCCGACTCCGCCGACCAGGACGGCGATCCGCAGGCCGGTGCCGGGCGCGGTGTCCGCTTGTTCTCGAGTCACATCCGCACAGCCTATGCGTTCGAAGCGGAAAGTCGTCCCGCAGCTCATTTGCTGCGAATTTGCTATTTGAACTGCGGGAACGCCTCCCGACGGGGTCGCAGATGGTAACGGAATCGCTTCGGCAGCTTGACCATCGCCGCTCCCGGCGTGTCTAATCACAGGCATGTCATTCCGGGTCCGCGTGAGAGTGCAAGGCGCGGACGGGTTTTCGAACAGGCGTTCGCACCGGAGTGACGCCAAGCTCGGGGATGGCCGCGGGACTACGCCGCGGTGTTGGGCCGTCGGTGGGATCGGCTCCGACGGATTAATCATTCTGCGCTAACACACAGTGAGGAGGCGGAGCGATGGCCGAAGAGCTGGCCCCGTCGGGCATTCCGGGCGGTGTATCGCAAACCGATTCCACGACTGGCGCAGCACCTGACTTCTGCGCCGACGATCGGAACGGATACGAGGGGGGTGAACCGATGACGACTGTGCGACTGGGGGGCGGACAGTGGGCGCGAGCCGCCTACCAGCCCGAACCGCCGCGGCTGAGCCTGATCGTCACCGGTGCCGAGGATATGTACGACACTTTCTCGCGCGGCGGTCGCATGATGACCGAGGCCGAACAATGGCAGGAACGGGCGTTGTGCGCCCAGACCGACCCGGAGGCGTTCTTCCCGGAGAAGGGCGGCTCCACCCGCGAGGCCAAGCGCATCTGCATGGGCTGCGAGGTCCGCGACGAATGCCTCGAATACGCCTTGGCCAACGACGAGCGCTTCGGCATCTGGGGCGGACTCTCCGAGCGGGAGCGCCGCCGCCTGAAGCGGGGCATCAGCTGACACTCCCCCGCCTTCCCGAGCCTTCAGCGGGCGGCTTGGGAGACCCCGAACTTACGAAATCAGTTGTTGCGAAACGGAGTTCGGGGTAGGGCGGATGGGTTCTGGCTATTCCGGGTCGGGATCGATGATGTCGGGTTCCACACCCAAGTAGGTGGCGATCTGTTGTACGAGGACCTCGCGCAGCAGGTCGACCAGGTCGTCGGGGTCGCCGGCACGGAGCTCCAACGGCTTGCGGAACAAGACGACGCGGGCGCGGGTGGCCATGCCGTAGCGGTCCACGCCGGCCGGGATCAAGCGGGAGAGGGGTACCGGGCCGTCGGCCACCACCTCTTCCGGCCAGGTGACCGAATCCGGGTGCAGCGGACGGATTTTCGGCACGTCGTCGACGGCGATGTCGAGCTTGGTGAGCTGCTCGTGCCAGCGGGTCTCCAGCGGCGCGAAGGCCTCCAGCACCAGACGGTCGAACTCCTGGCCCCGGGTGCGCCGGGCGGGCACGGTCGGTGGCAGCATCGGCCCGCGCACACCCCGCCCGCGGCGGATGACCGACCGCGCGGTGGGCGGTCGCCTCTTACGTGAACGGGTCATACCTTGAATCTAACCCTTACCCCGGGCGGGTGTGAGCACCCGCCTCGCCGGGCCGCCCGGCCGGTGCGGCGGCCCGCCCCGACGGCATTCCGGAGACCCGGCGACCGCATTCCGGGGGCCGTCGCGACGCGCCCGCGGCACGAAAGCGCACAGCTACCCGAGGCCCTCATGGCGCGAGTGAGACGGGCTTCATTGAGCGTGTCTGTGTCCACGAGGGCGTGAGGGGGGTTACCCTGCATGGCGTGATCCCCATGCGTCGTTGCTGCCGTCCAGGCTGCAAGAACCCGGCCGTCGCGACGCTGACCTATGTGTACTCCGACTCGATGGCAGTCGTGGGTCCGCTGGTCACGGTGGCGGAGCCACACTCCTGGGACCTGTGTGAAACGCATGCTTCCCGGATCACCGCGCCCAAGGGATGGGAGTTGGTCCGCCACGAGGGCGGGTTTTCCTCCTCGACCCCGGACGACGACGATCTCACCGCGCTCGCCGAAGCCGTCCGCGAGGCCGGATTGCGCCGCCGCACACCGGAACCCGATCCGCGCGGCTACACCGACTACGCTCCCGCCCCGCAGCGCCCGACCCGCGCGGGTCGTACCGGCAGACGCGGCCATCTCCGTGTCCTGCCGGACCCGCCGGACCGCCTCTCCGAGACTTGAGCGAGCGGCTATGAGCCGTGATCCATCGACATTCCGTGCCGGCGGCTGGGTGCCGCCGACAATTTCGGACGTACCCGGCGAGTCACCCGCGCCTCACGAGATCAGTTGTCCGATTGGCAAGGGTCGGGGGAAGTCTCTCATTGTCGCGGTCAGCTACTAGGGTGGTGCGCATGACAGTCGCCCGGTCCGCCGAGTCCGTTCAAGCAGTCATCAAGGCATACGACGTTCGCGGAGTTGTCGGCGAACAGATCGACGCGGACTTCGTCCGGGACGTCGCCGGGTCCTTCGCCCGGCTGATGCGCGGCGAGGGCGCCCGGCGCATCGTCATCGGTCACGATATGCGCGACTCCTCACCGGAATTGGCCGCCGCCTTCGCCGACGGCGTGCTCGCCCAGGGACTCGACGTGGTGCACATCGGCCTGGCCTCCACCGACGAGCTCTACTTCGCCTCCGGCCACCTGGACTGCCCCGGGGCCATGTTCACCGCCAGCCACAATCCCGCCAAGTACAACGGCATCAAGCTGTGCCGCGCCAAGGCGCTGCCGGTCGGTCAGGACACCGGCCTGGCCACCATCACCGAGGACGTTGTCGCGGGCGTCCCGGCCTTCGACGGGCCGCGCGGCACCGAGACCCGGGAGGACCTGCTCTCGGCCTACGCCGACTTCCTGCACAAGCTGGTGGACCTGAGCTGTTCGCGCCCGCTGCGCATCGCGGTGGACGCCGGCAACGGCATGGGCGGCTACACGGTGCCCGCCGTGCTGGGCACGCTGCCGCAGTACACGGTCGAGCCGTTGTTCTTCGAACTCGACGGCAGCTTCCCCAATCACGAAGCCAATCCGCTGGATCCGAAGAATCTGGTGGATCTGCAGGACCACGTCCGCAAGACCGGCGCCGACCTCGGCCTGGCCTTCGACGGCGACGCCGACCGCTGCTTCGTGGTGGACGAGAAGGGCGACCCGGTCTCGCCGTCGGCCATCACCGGCCTGGTGGCCGAGCGCGAGCTGACCAAGGAACCGGGCGCGACCGTCATCCACAACCTGATCACCTCGCGGGCGGTGCCGGAGCTGGTGACCGAGCTCGGCGGCACTCCGGTACGCACGCGGGTCGGCCACTCGTTCATCAAGCAGCAGATGGCGGCCACCGGCGCGATCTTCGGCGGCGAGCACTCGGCGCACTACTACTTCCGCGACTTCTGGGGCGCCGACTCCGGCATGCTCGCGGCCCTGCACGTGCTGGCCGCGCTGGGCGAGAAGGACCGGCCCATGTCGGAACTGGCCTCCGCCTACGCGACGTACGCGGCCTCCGGGGAGATCAATTCGACGGTGGCGGATGCGCAGGAGCGGACCCTGGCCGTACTCGAGGCGTTCGGCAAGCGGGCGAAATCGGTCGATCGGCTGGACGGTGTGACCGTGCAGCTGGCCGACGGCGCGTGGTTCAACCTGCGCGCCTCCAATACCGAACCGCTGCTTCGACTCAACGTCGAGGCGCGATCGCAGGATGAAGTAGACGCACTCGTAACCGAGATCCTGAGCATCGTCCGCGCCTGACTGGAATAGTGGAATCACAGAGCTTGGATTCACCGTCTGGTGACCCGATGAGGGGAGGTGGCAACGCCCGATGATCGCTGGGACACCGGTAATCGACCTCGATGACGTCGCCTCGCTGGAGGCGGCGGACGCCGGGGGTGTACTCCGCTCCGCCGCGTCGGGGGGAGCCCAGGTAAGGGCAACCGCCGCGGCACTTTCCGAAGATGCGCTGACCCGGCTGACCGATCTGCGGCCCCGCAGTCTGGTGCTGGTGTCGGGCAGCGGGCGCGCCGCGCGCGCGGCGGCGCTGTTGATCGCTGCCCTCGGCGACCGCACGAGTATGCCGCTGGTACCGGCGACTTCGATCCCGCCGTGGGTCGGGCCGCTGGACGTGGTGCTGGTGGCGGGTGACGACGCGGGTGATCCGCGACTGGCCGAAGCGGTGGACCGAGCACTTCGACGGGGTGCCGAGGTGGTCGTGGCCGCACCGGACGAGGGACCCATCCGGGCGGCCGCCGCCGGGCGCGCCACCATTCTCGCGCCGCGGGTGCGGGTCCTCGACCACAACCGCATGCTGCGCTATCTGGCCGCGGGCCTGGCCGTGCTGACCACCATCGACCCGCACCGCATCGGGCCGCTGGTGCCCGAATTGAACGCTCTCGCAGACCTGCTCGACGAGGAGGCGCTGCGCGACGGACCGCAGCACGAGGCCTTCCACAATCCCGCCAAGACCCTGGCCACCCGCATGCAGCAGCGCAAGCGCCTGGTGCTGGCCGGCGATTCCGGCGCCGCCACCGTGCTCGCCGAGCACGGCGCCGAGGTGCTGCTGGCCACGGCCGGGCAGACCGCCACCGCGGTCACGCTCTCGGAAGCCGTTGCGGCGCACGGCCGGTTGGTCGCCACCGCCGGGGTGGCCGCCCCCGGATTCGATCCGCTGTTCCACGACGAGCAGCTGGACGGGCCGGCGCCGGTGGAGCAGGTGCGGGTGTTCGTGGTGAGCGCCGATCCGGACGAGGTGACGGTGCGCCGGCGACTGGCCGTGTTCGGTTCCGACGCCGGGCTGGTCGACACCGACCTGATCACCCTGGACACCGAGGTGGCCGCCGCAGCCACCGTTGCCGCCGAGGCGGCGGGGCAGACCGCGCCCGCCGGCCGGGGTGGTGAGCTGGAAAAGCTTGCGGTACTCGCACTTCGGCTGGAGATGGCGGCCGCCTATCTCCGACTACTCGGTTCCCGCCCGGCCACCGGTCCGGGACGCTACGACGGGGGCAATTACTAGTGCACGAACTCGTTGGTGCGCTGCGTTCCTACGCTTGGGGTTCGCGCACCGCGCTCGCTCAGCTGTGCGGACGACCGGTCCCCTCCGCGCACCCGGAGGCCGAACTCTGGTTCGGCGCACATCCCGCCGATCCGGCGCGGGTGCAGATCAACGGGCACAGCGAATCCCTGCTGGAGCTGGTCAGCGCCGACCCGCAGCGCGAACTCGGGCCGGTGTCGGGCGAATTCGGCGGAAAGCTGCCGTTCCTGCTGAAGGTCCTCGCCGCCGAGGAGCCGCTCTCGCTGCAGGCGCACCCCAGCGTCGAGCAGGCCCGGGCCGGGTTCGCGCGGGAGAACCACAACGGGGTCGCCATCGACTCCCCCATGCGCAACTACCGCGACGAGAACCACAAGCCCGAACTCGTGGTGGCGCTGCACCGTTTCGAGGCGCTGGCCGGATTCCGCGATCCGCGCCAGACCGTGCGGCTGCTCAATGCCCTCGACGTGCCGGAACTGAGCCAGTACGCCGAACTGCTTGCCGCCCAGCCCGACTCGGCGGGGCTGCGCACGCTGTTCACCACCTGGATCGCGCTGCCGCAGGGCAGTCTGAGCATGCTGCTGCCCAAGGTGCTCGACGGCTGCGTGCGGTATCTGTCGGAGGCCCGAAGCGGCGGCGCCGGCAAGGAATTCGTGGCCGAGGTGCGCACGGCGCTCGAGCTCGCCGAGGCGTATCCCGGCGACGCCGGGGTGCTGGCAGCGCTGCTGCTCAACCGCATCACCCTGGAGCCGGGCGAGGGCCTGTTCCTGGACGCCGGGAACCTGCACGCGTACCTGCGCGGGGTCGGTGTGGAGATCATGGCCAACTCCGACAATGTGC
The DNA here is from genome assembly GCF_053603795.1 of Nocardia sp. NPDC004123. Taxonomy (NCBI): domain Bacteria; kingdom Bacillati; phylum Actinomycetota; class Actinomycetes; order Mycobacteriales; family Nocardiaceae; genus Nocardia; species Nocardia sp. NPDC004123. The sequence continues at coordinate 29,911 of NZ_JBSGGG010000032.1, read as the reverse complement.
TGCGCGGCGGGCTCACGCCCAAACACGTGGATGTGCCGGAGCTGCTGCGGGTGCTGGACTTCGAGCCGCTGGACCTGCCGGTCGTGACGGCGGAACGGGTGTCGGACAGTGTGTTCCGCTACCACACGCCCGCGCCCGAATTCGCGCTCAGCCGTTTCGAACTGGCCGCGGGGGGCGAGCCGGTACCGGTGCTGCAGTCGGGACCGGGGATCGCGGTGGTCACGCACGGGCGGGTGAAGCTGTCCCAGGGCAATCACGAGCTGATCGTGGAACGCGGGCGCGCGGCGTGGATCTCGGCCGCCGACGGCGGGATTCGCGCGCAGGCGATCGCGGTGGACGAGGATGGCGACGGGGACGCGGACGGCTCGGCGCAGCTGTTCTGCGCGGCCGTCGGCGAGGAGTGACGCCCGGGCTCTAGTAGGCTCTCCCGGTCAAAGGCGTTTTAGGACAAAACGGACAGAGGATTCGGGAAGGGGCGGTTCATTGTCTGCGGGCGGCGGTAAGAAGGCCATCCTGGCGGCGCTGAGCGCGAACGCCGGTATCGCGGCGGCCAAATTCGTGGGCGCGGCGATCACCGGATCGGCGTCCATGCTGGCCGAGGCCGTGCACTCGGTGGCCGACACCTCCAACCAGGGGCTGCTGCTGCTCGGCCAGCGCCGCGCGGAACAGGAGGCCGACCAGCTGCACCCGTTCGGCTACGGGCGCAACCGGTACTTCTATTCGTTCGTGGTCGCGCTGGTCATCTTCGCGCTCGGCTCGCTGTACGCGATCTGGGAGGGCATCCACAAGATCCAGCATCCCGAGGAACTGTCCAATCCGATCGTCGCGATCGTCATCCTCGGCCTCGCCATCTGCCTGGAGGGCTTCAGCTTCATCACGGCCATGCGGGAATCCAAGCCGCTCAAGGGCAATTCGAGCTGGTGGCGGTTCATCCGCAACTCGCGCAAACCGGAGCTGCCGGTGGTGCTGCTGGAGGACTCGGGCGCGCTGATCGGCCTGATCTTCGCCTTCGCGGCCATCAGCCTGACCATGATCACCGGCGATCCGGTGTGGGACGGCGTGGGCACCCTGGCCATCGGCCTGCTGCTCGGCGTCATCGCCGTCATCCTCATCATCGAGATGCAGAGCCTGCTCATCGGCGAGGGCGCGACGCCCGAGGAGGACGCCGCGATCCGCACCGCACTGGTCGACGACCGGCGCATCGACCGGGTCATCCACCTGCGCACCCAGTATCTGGGTCCGGAGGAAATGCTGGTGGCCGCAAAGGTTTCCATCGTGCCCGGCCTGACGATCGCCGATATCGCCACCGCGATCGACGACGCCGAGGCGCGGGTGCGCGCCGAGGTCCCGGCCGCCCGGGTCATCTACCTGGAGCCGGATCTGTACCGGACGCACTCCCCCGCCTCCCCGAGCCTTTAGCGGACGGCTCAGGTGCCGTTGACAGTTGGGAACCCGTGCCGGCGGTTGGCGGCCCCACCGATTTCGGAGGTACCCGACGAGTTACCCCGACCGGCACGAAATCAGTTGTCACTTATCGATCGGCCAGGCGGATGACGAATCGCAAGCCCGACCAGGTGTCGTCGATGGCGGCGACCTTGTTGTCGACCAGCCCCTGAGCCAAACCGTATTCCCGAGCGGCGTTCTCACCGAGATCGGTGGGCACGCCGCTCGCCTTCTTGGGCCAGGCCAGCCACAGGCCGCCGTCGACCGCCAGCCGCTGCCGCCACCCGGGGAACCGGCGCGTCAGGGTGGCCCGGTCCGGACAGAACCCGAGGATCACGTCGTAGGGCCCGGCGGCCGCCCGGCGATGCACCTCGACCCCGCCGGGCAGTTCACCCAGCTCGAAACCCGCCGGCGCACCGGCCAGCAGTACCCGGCTCTCGGCCTTGATGCCGAGCTTGCGCGGCAGGGGCGTGCCCGAATATCCGGCCATGCCCCGGAGCGTAGCAATCAGATGCGCCAGTGGTCGGTGAGTAGTTCGAGAGGGTCGGTGCGGACGTCGAATTCGGTGCGCAGGGCGTGGCGGGCGGCGAAGTAGCCGTTCATGCCGTGCACGCCCGGGCCGGGCGGGGTGGCCGCGGAGCACAGGTAGACCCCGGGCAGCGGGGTCGCGTACGGATTCCAGCGGGGCGCGGGGCGGAAGACGGTCTGGCGCAAGGTCATCGCGCCCGCCGAGATGTCGCCGCCGATGTAGTTCGGGTTGTGGGCGGGCATGGTGGCGGCCGTGCGGACATGGGTGCCGAGAACGAGGTCGCGGAAACCAGGGGCGAAGCGTTCGACCTGGGCGGTGACGGCCTCGGTGAGATCCTCGGCGGAACCGTTGGGGACGTGGGCGTAGGTGTAGAGGGTGTGCTTGCCCTCCGGGGCCCGGGTCGGATCGACGACGCCGGGCTGGATGGCCAGCACGTAGGGGCGGTCGGCGTGCCGCCCTGCGGCCACGGCCTTTTCGGCGGCGACGGCCTCGGCGCGGGTGCCGACCAGGTGCAGAGTGCCAGCGCGATCACAGCCGGTGGCCTGCCACGGGACGGGTCCGGCGAGCGCGAAGTCCACCTTGCAGGCCGCACCGCCGTAGCGGAACCTGTTGAGCGCGAAGTTGTATCGGGCGGGCAGGGTCGCGATGCGCTGGAGTTCGGCGGGCGCGACATCCAGCAGCACGGCCCGGACCTCGTCGAATTCGTCGAGGGAATCCACGCGGTGGCCGGTGAAGATGCGGCCGCTATGGGTTTTCAGATCATCGGCGAGCGCGTCCACGATGGCCTGGCTGCCGCCGCGCGGGACCGGCCAGCCACTCACATGGGCGAGGGTGCCGAGCAGCATCGCGACGCCCGCGCCCGGCACGCCCCGCGGGGGCCGGATGGCATGCGCGGCCACGCCGGTCAGCAGGGCGGGCGCGATGTCCTCGCGAAAACGCATGTTCCACAACGGCGTCGACTGTTCGAGCAGCCGGCGGACGAAGCGCAGTTCGATGCCCGGATCCAGGTGCAGCAGGCCGGCCGGGTCGATCGGCGGATGCCGCAGGTCCGACATGGCCAGCCCGACCAGGTCCTCCCACTTGCGCACCAGCGGGCCGAACAGCCGCCGCCAGGAACCGCCGTCGCGCCCCAGGCCATCGGCGGTGCGGTCGAGATCGAGCCAGGCCAGACCGGCGTGCCCGCCGTCGAGCGGATGCGCGTAGGAAACCTGCGGAGTGAGCAGTTCGACGCCGTGCGTCTTCAGATCGAAGGCCCGGAAGACCGGGGACGCCACCGCCATGGGATGCGCGCCCGCGCACAGGTCGTGGTGAAAGCCCGGCAGGGTCACCTCGCCGGTGCGGCAGCCGCCGCCGATGTGGTCGGAGGCCTCGTACACCTCCACCTCGAGCCCGGCCCGGGCCAGGATCACCGCCGCCACCAGCCCGTTGGGCCCGGATCCGACCACCACCGCGTCAGCCATGAATTCAGGGTAGGCCGGACACGGCCGGTGGTGGCGCAACCATGGGGTCAGTCACCGCGAACCCATTGCGCGACCAGGATTTCCAGCCGCTGGTCCCGGAAGCCGGGCCGCAGGCGGCCACTGCGATCCAGGGTGGCCAGCCCGTGCAGGCTGCTCCAGCCGACCTCGGTGAAGGTCTCGGGATCGTGCGGCGGGGCGAAGGGGGCGAAGGTCTGCAGCAGCTCGCCGAAGGCGTCCTTCAACGCCGGCGGCGCCTCGGGGCCGAACTTCAGGTCGGTGTGCAGCAGGAACATGGCGTCGTAGAGGGCGGCGCTGTCGCGGGCGAAGTCGAGGAAGCCCTGGGCGACCGCGCGCAACGCCTCTTCCGGGGTGGCGGCGGAGGCGCGCAGTTGCTTGACGACCGCGGCGAATTCGGTGCAGCCCGCCTCGGCGACAGCCGACACGATGGCGTCCTTCCCCGCGAAATGGCTGTACAGCACGGGCTGGCTGTATTCGATGCGCTCGGCGAGCTTGCGCACGGTGACCGCGTCCCAGCCGTCGGTCTCGGCGATCTCGCGGGCGGTGTCGACGATGCGCTGCCGGCGCTCGGCGCGCTCGCGTTCCTTACGGGTCTGGATAACGCTCATACGAAAACTCTAGCATCGCTAGACAAACTACCGACGAATGATTTAGCGTTGCTTCATCAGTTAGCACTGCTAGAACTTGGAGCACCGGACATGATCACCTCGCGCCTCACCTCCCGCATCGCCACCACCCTCGCCGTCGCCGGAGCCGGCTTCATCGCCTACATCGGCGTCCGCTACCTGGCCGACCCGCAGGCCATGGCGCCCACCTTCGGCATGCGGGTCTCCCCCACCGGCGAAGCCGCCGACTTCCTGAACGTCAAGGGCGTCCGCGATGCGGCCTGCGCGCTGCTCATCGTGGCCCTGCTCGCCGCCCGCCAGCGATACGCACTCGGCATCGTCATGCTGGTCATGGCCACCATCCCCACCGGCGACATGCTCACCATCCTGCGCCACGACGGCTCGACGGCCACGGCCTTCGGCGTCCACGGCGTGACCGCCGCCCTGGTCGCCGCCACCGGCCTGCTCCTGGTGAACGAGCGCACCGCCACGGCAGGCCGCGCCATCACCGAGTGACCCGCCTCACACCGCGATGAATTCGCTCGCGCGGCACCGTCGATCCCTTCGACACCACAGCGCAAGGAGATGATCATGGCGACCACCAAGCCCCACGGCCCGGCCTCGTACTTCCCCTCCATCGAGGCCAAATACGGCCGCCCCGTGGACGAATGGTTCGCCACACTGACCGCCTCCGGCCGCACCGGCCACAAGGACCTGGTCAACTGGCTGAAGACCGAACACGAGCTGGGCCACGGCCACGCCACCGCCCTGGTCCAGTTCCACCTCAACCCCGGCAAGTGGGAGCGCTGACCCGCCCCTACCCGGGAATGTCACGCACCTCGGCCACCAGCAGCGGGCCGAGCGACACTGCGGCGAAGGCGAATCCCCCCACCAGCGCCACCGGCGACGCACCGAAGCGGGCGGCCGGCGGCCCCACCATCAGCTGCCCGCCCGGGATCGCCGCATAGGACAGCAGATCGCCGTAGACGGTGACCCGCGAGAGCACGTCACGCGGAACATGCTGCTGCAGTGAGACTTCCGAAGCGATATCGAGGGCGGTGAACCCGACCCCCGCCAGGACGGCACACCCCAGCAGCATCGGCAGACCGGCCCCGAATCCCCCAGCACCGCGAGCGCCAACGCCACCGGCGTCATCGCATTCCCTGCCAGCGAGATCGCGCGGATCACGAGAAACGCCGAAAGCCGGATGGAAGCCTGACGCGAGCGTCCGTCGAATTCACCTACGGAAGACTACTTTTCGCGAGAGCCCTTCCGCTGCAACGCCTGCGCGAGATCCAACGTGATGGTGAACGGGACGCTGACCTCGAGCCGGTCGTGATAGATGCCAGTGGGCTCGTACGTCTTGATGGCCGGATCAAGTTCGCAGACATAGACCACGACGCGGTCGTCGCAGTTCTCCACGCGCCAGAGGTGTGGAATCCCGGCTTCGGCGTACAGCAGCGGCTTACGTTTACGGTCACCGCGAATGTCTAACTGCCGGAACCTGATCGGCCGTCCACCTCGGAGGTGGACGGCCGGTCGAGGGGTTCGTGGCGGTCAGACGTCGGTGGAGAAGCGGATGCCGCCGTCGGGGATGTCGACGCCGGGCCAGATGCGGGCGCCGCGGAGGAGTTCGCAGCGGGCGCCGACGTTGGCGCCGTCGCCGATGACGGCGTCGCGGACCAGGGCGCGCGGGCCGATGCGGGCGCCGAAGCCGATGATCGAACGCTCCACGGTGGCACCGGCTTCCACGCGCGCGCCGTCGAAGAGGATCGCGCCGTCGAGACGTGCGCCCGCGCCGACCTCGGCGCCGCGGCCGACGACGGTGCCGCCGATGAGGAGGGCGCCGGGGGCGATACCCGCACCGGGGTGGACCAGGGATTCGCCGCGCTGACCCGGCAGGGCCGGGGACGGGGCGATGCCGCGGACCAGGTCGGCCGAACCACGGACGAAGTCCTCGGGGGTGCCCATGTCACGCCAGTAGGAGATGTCCACGTGGCCCTGGATGTGCGCGCCCTCGGCGAGCAGCGACGGGAAGGTCTCCCGCTCGACCGAGACCGGACGGCCGGCGGGGATCTTCTCGATGTACTCGCGGCGGAAGACGTAGCAGCCCGCGTTGATCTGATCGGTCGGCGGATCCTGGGTCTTCTCCAGGAACGCGGTGACCCGGCCGTTCTCGTCGGTGGGGACGCAGCCGAAGGCGCGGGGGTCGCTCACCCGCACCAGGTGCAGGGTGACGTCCGCGCCGGAGGTGTGATGGGTCTCGAGGACGCTGCCGAGGTCGGTGCCGCCGAGCACGTCGCCGTTGAACACCAGGACGGTGTCGGCGCGCAGCTTGGGCAGCACATTGCGGATGCCGCCGCCGGTGCCCAGCGGTTCGGTCTCGGTGACGTATTCGAGCTCGAGGCCGAGGTCGGAGCCGTCACCGAAGTGCTCCTCGAACACCTCCGCCTTGTAGGAGGTGCCGAGCACCACGTGGGTGATGCCGGCATCGGCGATGCGGGCCAGCAGATGCTGCAGGAACGGCAGTCCGGCCGTGGGCAGCATCGGCTTGGGGGCGGACAAGGTCAGCGGACGCAGGCGGGTGCCCTGGCCTCCGACCAGGATCACCGCGTCCGTCGACCCGGCGGTACTACCGCTGTTCGCCATCTTCTCCCCTGTTGTCAGGTTGTCAGGAATGCGCGCCCGTGATGTTAAACACTCTCATTTCGATCACGTTCGCGCAGTGCGGATCGAACCGCAAGCCGGCATCGGATCGCAAGTCCAGCCTTCAGCGCGATGCGCAGCGGAGCCTGCCACCAGTGCGGATGCCGGTCGGCCTGGAAACGATAGGCGCTGGCGTGGTGCGCGGGCAGCATGGTCTCCGGGTGACGACCCGCGGCATGCCCCTTGGCGTGCGTGACCTCCGCGGACGGCACGAAGACATTGTGCCAGCCGGCCTTGCCCATCCGATCACCGAAGTCGACGTCCTCCATGTACATGAAGTAGCGGGAGTCGAAACCGTCGATGGAGTCGAAGGCGGCCCGGCGCACCAGCAGGCACGAGCCCGACAGCCAGCCGACCGAACGCTCGGAGATCTCCTCGTTGTCCTGGCGATAGCGCAGGGTCCACGGGTTCTTGGGCCAGATGCTGCCCAGGATGGCGTGACCGGCGCCGTCGGCGATGCCGGGCACCGAGCGCGCGGACGGGTAGGTGCTGCCGTCCGGCTCTAGCACCATCGGGCCCAGGGCCCCGGCGCGCGGCCAGCGGCGGGCCGCGGCCAGCAGCTCGTCGATGGAGTCGGTGCCCCAGCGCACGTCCGGGTTGGCGATGACGATGAATTCGATGTCCGGGTCGATCTCGGCGACCGCGCGGTTGATGGCGCCGCCGTAGCCGATATTGCCGCCGGTGCGCAACAGGCGTACATGGGCGTTGGCCTCGGCGGCCATTTCCGGGGTGCCGTCCACCGAGCCGTTGTCGGCCAGGATGACCTGCGGTTTCTCACCGGTGGCGGTGGCCAGTGTGCTGATGAAGTGTTCCAGGTGCTCGCCGGGCGAGTAGGTCACCGTGACGACGGCCAGCTGCGGTTTTTTCTCCGCGGCGGGGGGTTGTCCGACAGAATCCGAGGGGCTCACGGGGGCCCAGGATAGTCGGAGATGGCGGTCAGTGCGTCGTTCAGTGCCTGCTTCCAGTGACGCAGCGGCGACAGGCCCGCGGCGGCCCACGAATTGCCTGAAAGGACCGAATATGCCGGGCGCGGAGCGGGTCTCGGGAAATCCTCGGTGCCGCAGGGCAGTACGCGTTCCGGGTCCGCGCCGAGGCCGGCGAAGACGGCCCGGGCCAGCTCGAACCAACTGGCCTGTCCGGCATTGGTGGCGTGCAGGATTCGGGGTGTAGTGGGATTGCCGGGCCGGCCCGCCAATTCCAGCAGGCCGGCCGCGAGATCGCGCGCATAGGTGGGCGACCCGATCTGATCGCGCACCACGGTGATGGTGTCGCGCTCGCCTTCCAGCCGCCGCATGGTGGCCACGAAGTCGGTGCCCGCGCCGGTGTAGACCCACGCGGTGCGCACGATGTCCGCCTCGGGCGCGAACTCCAGAACCGCTTGCTCCCCAGCCAGTTTCGACCGTCCGTAGACCGTGGCCGGTCCGGTCGGATCGTCGGGTTCGTACGGGTGGGTGCCGGTGCCGGGGAAGACGTAGTCGGTGGAGACGTGGATCAGCCGCGCGCCGTTCTCGGCGCACACCCGCGCCAGCACGCCCGGCCCGGTGGCGTTCACCGCGAAGGCGGCGTCCACGTCGGTCTCGGCCCGGTCGACGGCGGTGTAGGCGGCGCAGTTGATCACCACGTCACCGGGATTCACCAGCTTGCGCACGGCATCGGCGTCGGTGATGTCGAGATCGGTGTGGGCCACGCCACGCGCGCCGGGCACGAGCGTCATCACTGCGCGCCCGAGCTGACCGCGCGCCCCCGTCACCAGCAGTCGCGCGGAATCCGGGCGCGGTCGGCCGGTGGGCGGGCTCACGTCATGGGCGGTCACGGCTCTCAGTCTGGCACGGACCCCGCACGACTCACGGAGCCGGCGATACTGCAACATCACCGCTACCGCCACTAGCCTGACTGGCGGGGGCCTTCCCATCGACGCGACCTCGCTCGTCGGGGTCCGCTCGGCCGAAAACGCGAAAGGGAGATCGGGTTGCCGGACCGCACCTGGGCATCCGCGCCGCTATCGCCGCGCTCCGGCAGGGGATCGCGCGAGCTATGGGGCGGCGGTCCGGGCCGCGTGGTGGCCGCCGTGCTCTCGGTGCTGGTGCTGACGGTGACCGGATTGGGCTGGCACAGCGTGGATCAGCTGGTGGCGGGCATCGAGCGAATCGGCAATCTGGGACTCGGCGGCGACAAGGCCGACGGCGCGACCGACATCCTCATGGTCGGCATCGACTCCCGCACCGACGCCCACGGAAACTCGCTCACCGCCGACGAATTGGCCATGCTGCACGCCGGCGACGACGGCGAGGGCGGGCTCAACACCGACACCATCGTGCTCATCCGAGTGCCCAACGACGGCAGCTCGGCGACCGCCATCTCCATCCCCCGCGACTCCTACGTCGACATCCCTGGGCTGGGCCTGGGAAAGATCAACTCCGCCTATGGCATCACCAAGGCGACCACGGAGCAGAAGCTGATCGACAAGGGCACCGATCCGGCCGAGGCCGATCGTCAGTCGACGCAGGCCGGGCGGCAGGCGCTGGTCAAGACGGTGGCCAACCTCACCGGCATCACCGTCGACCACTACGCCGAGGTCGGGCTGCTGGGGTTCGTGCTGCTCACCGATGCCGTCGGCGGCGTCGAGGTGTGCCTGAACAATCCGGTGGACGAACCGCTTTCGGGCGCGGACTTCCCCGCCGGGGAGCAGAAGCTCGATGGCGCACACGCTTTGAGCTTCGTGCGCCAGCGCCACCAGCTGCCACGCGGCGACGTGGACCGGATCGTGCGCCAGCAGGTGTACATGGCGCAGCTCGTGCACCAGGTGCTCAGTGCCAAGACGCTCACCAGTCCCAGCCGGCTGAAGGATCTCAGCGATGCCGTCGGCCGCACCGTCGTGCTCGACGACGGCTGGGATGTGCTCGGCTTCCTGCACGAGCTGCAGGACCTGTCCGGCGGCCAGGTGAAGTTCGAGACCATCCCGGTCAAGGACCTCAACGGCTGGACCGAGAACGGCGAATCCGTGGTCCGGGTGGATCCGGCGGCGGTGCACAAGTACGTGGCCAAGGCGGTCGGCGACGCCCCGAGCGAGGGCGGGGTGGACCCGTTCACGGTGACCGTCGACGTCTACAACGCCTCGGGCACCGCCGGCCTGGCCGCGCAGGCGGCGCAGGCATTGGCGGCCAAGGGATTCCGCACCGGCACGGTGGACAACTGGATCGGCGGCCCGATCCAGAGCAGCCGGGTGCTGGCGGCCTCGAGCGGCGACGCCAAGGCGCGGGCGGTGGCGCAGGCGCTGGGCGGGGTGCCGGTGATGGCGGAGTCGGGACTGCCCGAGGGCGCGGTTCGCGTGGTGCTGGCGACTGACTACGCTGGTCCGGGTTCGGCGACCGGCAGCGCCACCTTCGACTTCTCCGGAAGCAGTACGACCGCGACGCCGGTGCCGCCCGCCCCACCCATCGACGCCGGTACGAACGGACCGAAATGCGTGAACTGAACGAGACCCTCACCGAAGCGGTACTCGACCCCATCCTCGCCCGTGACCCCGCGGGCCCGCGCATCACCTATTACGACGACGCCACCGGCGCGCGAATCGAGCTGTCCGCGCTGACGCTGGCCAACTGGGCGGCCAAGACCGCCAATATGATTCGCGACGAATTCGGGCTGTCCTCCGGCGCCCGGGTCGCGGTGCTGCTCCCGGCGCACTGGCAGACCGCGGCCGTGCTGCTGGGCTGCTGGTGGGCGGGTGTGGAGGTGGTGCTGCACGCCGATCCCGACGCCGAGCTGGCGCTGGTCACCGCCGACCGCATCGACGAGGCCGACGGGATCGCGGAGGTCGCCGCCCTCTCCTTGGATCCGATGGGCCTGCCGGTGCGCGATCTGCCGATCGGCGTCACCGACTACGCCACCTCGGTGCGCGTGCACGGCGACCAGTTCCATCCGCGTGGCATCGGCTGCGCGCTCGACGGCACCTCGGTCTCCGCCGTCCTCGACGAGGCCCGCAAATCCGCTGCCCGCCAGGGCTTCACCACCGAGGACCGGGTGCTGTCGACCGCGTCCTGGGACACCCCGGCCGAACTCGTCGACGGGTTCGTGGCGGTGCTGGCCGCGGGCGCCTCGCTGGTCCAGGTCGCCAATCCCGACCCGGCCTCCCAGGAACGCCGCCTGACGTCGGAGCGGGTGACCGCCCAGCGCCGCTGAGCACGCCTTTCCGAGTACGGCCCTCCTACCGCGGTAGGAGGGCCTTTTCCCTCTTCAGGATGTTTCTCGTCCGCGGCGATTTCCGTACGGTGGAGTCATCCGACGACGAGGGAGTCCCGCGATGATGAGCCCGCGATATTGGACCCGGTGGCTGGTCGAGCACGGCGCCCCGCGGTGGGCGCTGCGACTGCAGGCGCGGCAGGACAACCCGTTCGCGAAACTGATCACCACCTCGGACGCGCTGCACGACCCGTACCCGCAGATCGAGGAGATTCGCCGCCGCGGCCGCCTGGTGCACAACCCGTACACCTGGGCCACCGCCGACTACGAGCTGACCCGGGCCATCCTGCGTGACAATCGCTTCGGCGCATTCGGGCCCGATGGCGTGGATATGCCGGCGTGGCTGCGCGATCGGCTGAAGCGGGCGCAGACCCCGCCCAATCCGGTCGAACCGCCGTCGATGCTGATGATCGATCCGCCGGATCACACCCGCATCCGCAAGTCGGTCTCGGCGGCCTTCACCCCGCGCGCCGTCGGCCGGCTGCGCGATCGGGTGGAGTCGGTGACCGCCGAACTGCTGGACGCGCTGCCGCCGAACGGCTCCGCCGATCTCATCGCGGAATTCGCCCAGCAGGTGCCGATCGCCATCATCACCGAGATGCTGGGCTTCCCGCAGACTTCCCGCGACGAGTTCCTCAGCTGGGGTGACGCGGCCAGCCCACTGCTGGACATCGGCATCTCCTGGCGGTCCTGGCGTGATGCCTACACGGCCATGGGCGTCATGGACAGTTATCTGAACGAGCACCTGGCCGAGCTGCGGCGCGCGCCCGGCGAGGACATTCTCTCCAGCCTGGTGACGGCCGGGGAACTGAACGAGCGCGAGCTCAAGGCGACCGCGAGCCTGCTGATGGGCGCGGGGTTCGAGACCACCGTCAACCTGATCGGCAACGGCGTCGTCCAATTGCTCTCGCATCCCGATCAATTGGCCATGCTGCGCGCGGACCCGGACCTGTGGCCGCAGGCCGTGGACGAGATCCTGCGCTTCGACCCGCCGGTCACCATGACCGCGCGAATCGCCCTGTGCGACGCCGAGGTCGGTGATTTCCGGCTCGCGGCGGGCACGGTGCTCGTGATGTCGCTGGCGGGCGCGAACCGGGATCCGAAGAAGTTCGAGGACCCCAACCGCTTCGACATCACCCGCGCCGACGCCCGCGAGCACCTGACGTTCTCCAGCGGCATCCACACCTGTCTGGGCGCGAGCCTGGCCCGGATGGAGGGCGCGTACGCGCTCCGCGCGCTGTTCGACAACTTCCCCGACCTCACCCTGGCGGGCTCGCCCGAACGCCGCCGGCTCTACACCCTGCACGGCTACGCGCACATGCCCGCCCGGCTGGGGCGGCGCGCGACCGCCACCGTGTGACCGACTGCGGCCTACCGTGTGATCGATTGTGGCTCAGTAGAACCCGACCACGTCGTCGCCCCACACGGTATTGCGATCGCGGTCGGGGTCGTCGATGACGCGGTCCATATTGTCGATGACCAGGGTGGTGCGGGTCGCGGCGCTGTAGGGCGGCCAGTGCTTGGAGCCGTCGATCGCGGCGGGCACGCCGTATTCGGCGAAGGCCAGCCAACGGCGCATCATCCGGCCCGAAACCTCCTGTGCCGCTTTGCGTCCGCCCAGCCAGAAGGTGGGGTCGTAGTCGAAGGAGCCGAAATTGCCGAAGACATAGGGCAATTCGGTGGCATGGCCGGCGCCGACCCGGGCGGCCTTGAGCATCGGGGTGGCGTGGTCGAAGCGGTACATCCAGGTCGGCGAGTGCGCCGAATGCGCGTCGGCCACCCAGTGCGAGGGCATGCGGAAGGCGGCGTCGGTGGACATGGTGAGCGCGCCGCGCGGGGTGCTGGACTCGTAGGCGGAGGCGATCTCGGCCAGCCGCTCCGGTGACAGGCCGGGGTGTTCGGCGGCCACCCCGCGCAGCATGGCGTTCACCGCATCCGGGGTGACCGGCATGATGGGCGAGCGGAACAGCCGGAACAGCGAGGCCTCGTCCTTGTTGGTGCCGATGATCAGCGGCACCCGGTGCGAACGGCCCTGCTGGAAGCGCTCGCTCGGGTACGCGGGCAGCAGGTTGCCGTCCACCACGGGCGCGGCGGCCAGCCGGCCGGGTTCGCGCAGCGGCACCTCGTCGAGCAGGGCGCCGGCCGCGGTCACGATGCGTTCGATGGGCATGGTGAGCAGCTCGGCCGAATGGTCGGGGGTCAGCTCCAGCAGTTCCAGATAGCGCTTGGCCACCACGGCGGCGCGTTCGGGCCCGAAAACCGTGGTGGCGGGCGGGGATTGGGCGATGGCGCGGTGGAACAGGCCCGCCGACAGCGGTGAGGTGAGCAGCGCGGTGACGCAGCCCGCACCGGAGGATTCGCCGAAGACGGTGACATTGCCCGGATCGCCGCCGAAGGCCGCGGCATTGTCGCGCACCCACTGCAGGGCGGCGATCTGGTCGTGCAGGCCCAGATTCGGGACGAATTCCTCACCGAGCGAGGACAGGTCGAGGAAGCCCAGTGCGCCGAGCCGGTAGTTGACCGCGACCACGATCACGTCACCGGTCTCGGCCAGCCGCCGCCCGTCGTAGATGGCCTGGGCGGCGGTGCCCAAGCAGAAGGCCCCGCCGTGCAGCCACACCAGGACCGGGCGGAGTTCGTCCGCGTCGGCGACCGGGGCCCAGAGATTGAGCCAGAGACAGTTCTCGCCCATGCGCAGGTTGGCGTCGACGGGCACGAAGCCCGGGGTCTGCGGGGCGACGTCCCCGACGCGCACGCATTCGCGGACGCCGGTCCAGGATTGCGGGGGCTGGGGCAATCGGAAGCGATTGGGCCCGGCCGTGCTGGCGCCGTAGGGAATGCCGCGCCACAGCGCCACTGCACCGTCCAGCACCCCGGACACCTCGCCGTTCGCGGTCCGCGCAACCGGCGCGCCATCACGTTCCGACAGCCTGCCGAAGAATCGAGTGCTCACACCACACCTCCTCGTACTCCGTAAATCGAGGGTACTGGGTGGTCCCCGGTGCACCGCGGGATCGACCTCAGCGCGCCGCCGGTACGCCCGGGCGTCGTTTACGCTGGGCGGGTGCCGAGCTATGCGTATCGATGCCGCAGCTGCGGCGACACCTTCGAGCTGACCCGTCCCATGGCCGAGGCGTCCGCCCCTGCGACGTGCCCGGAGGGCCATGATGACACCGTCAAACTCCTGACCACCTTCGGGACCGTGACCCGCGGCGGCACCGCCCCCGCACCCGCGCCGGCCCCGTCGAGCGGTGGCGGCTGCTGTGGGGGCGGCTGCTGTAGCTGACCCGGCGGCCTGCGGGACGCGGCGGGCATTATAGATGGGCCAATGCGATGACTTCTGGAGTTCAGCGAAACCGCGTAGACTTCCAGCAGGTCGGGACAGCATTTCTGGAGCCCTATCATGACCGAGAGAAAGAGTTCACGCACAAGGTTCACCCGGTTGGCGGCTGCCGCCGGTATAGCCGTGCTCGCCGCGATTCCGGCCGCCGCAGCCGCGGCAAAAGCGCCTACCGCGCAAGCAACGACGCCAACGTCTGCAACCCAGCAAGTCGACAGCCCTGGTTGGGGCGGCGGCCACGGCTGGGGTGGCGGTGGCGGCTGGGGTGGCGGTGGTGGCTGGGGTGGCGGCCACGGCTGGGGAAATGGCCCCGGCTGGGGTGGCGGCCACGGCTGGGGTGGCGGTGGCGGCTGGGGTTGGGGTGGCGGCAACGGCTGGGGTGGCGGCAATGGCTGGGGTGGCGGCAATGGCTGGGGATGGAATCCCGGCTGGTGGCTACCCGGCTGGGGTGGCTGGGGTGGCTGGGGCAGCTTCTAGCGCCGGTGATCGAGCCCGGACACGCACAGCGTGCCGGGCTCGGTCGCATCGAGTACCACCCCTGTGAAGCCAGGTTCGACCAACTCGGCTGAAGCCGGTGACGAGATGAAGATCGTGTGTGTCGGTGGCGGGCCGGCCGGGTTGTACTTCGCTATTTCGATGAAGCGACGCGACCCGGCCCATGACATCACGGTGATCGACCGCGATCCTCCCGGGTCCACTTACGGCTGGGGCGTCGTGTATTGGGACGACCTGCTCGACATTCTGTATCGGAATGACCCCGACAGCGCCCAGGCGGTGCGTGCCGGGTCGGTCGTATGGCGTGAACAGGCAATCCATGTGCGCGACAACGAGACCGCGCATTTCGCGGGCTACGGCTTCAGCATGGGGCGCGCGGCCTTGCTCGACGTCCTTTCGCGACGGGCGAGGGACCTGGGCGTCGACGTCCAGCACGGGCGAGACGTGGATGATCTGACCGGCTTCGACGATGTCGATCTCATCGTCGCCTCCGACGGCGCGAACAGCCGGATACGACAGCTGGGTGATCATCGTTTCGGCACGTCGGTCACACTCGGCGAGAATCGATATATCTGGCTCGGTACGGACAAGGTCTTCACCCGATTCACCTTCGCCTTCGAACACACCTCGGCCGGTTGGATCTGGTTCCATGCCTACCCGTCGATTGCCGGAAGAATCAGCACCTGCATCGTCGAATGCCAACCGCAGACTTGGCATGGACTGGGATTCGATTCTCTGGACAACCTGGAGAACGTGCGGGTTCTGGAGAACATATTCGGCCGCCCTCTCGACGGCCACTCGTTGATCAGCAAGACACGAGGCGAATTCGCAAGGTGGAGCCGCTTTCCCGAGGTGACCAACAAGACCTGGTATCACGGCAACGTGGTGCTGCTCGGCGATGCGGCGCACACGACGCACTTCACCATCGGCTCGGGCACCCGGTTGGCAATCGTCGACGCTGTCGTGCTCGCACAGAACCTGTACGAGCATGCCGAGGTCGCCGACGCGCTGAAGAATTACGATGCGCAGCGACGCGCTGCGCTGCGCCCGATACAGGCCGCCGCCCGTACCAGCATGGTCTGGTTCGAACACGCCGACCGGTACCTCGACCGCGGCGCCGTGCAGTTCGCCTATGCGATGTCGGTCCGGCACGGGCTGCAAATGCCGTGGCGGTATCAGCTGCACCTGCTCACACAGGTACCCACGGTGCGCAGGATCCGCCGTGCCATCGACTCCGGACAGCGGTGGCGGCGGGCTGCCCGACGAGGGGAACTCGCGATGGCACCCCGCTCGAGCCGCTAGCTCGCCGGTTCGGTGTCCTTCTTGTCCGCGTGGCCGAGCGAGCGGCCGGGCGCCACCCGGTCCCGGACGCGCTGCTTGAGGATGGCGATATCGGGAAAACCGCCGTCGGCCTTGCGTTCCCAGATCTGGTCACCGTCGACGGTGATGCGGAAGACGCCGCCCTCGCCGGGGATGAGGGCGACCTCGGACAGGTCGGTGGCGAAGGTGGTGAGCAACTCCTGCGCCATCCAGCTCGCGCGGAGCAGCCAGCGACACTGCGTGCAGTATTCGATCGCGACGCGGGGCATGTCCGCGACCTTACCGGGCGGGCCCCGCGCGGCCGTTGGAGCGGGCCCGCTCGTGGTTGTCGGAGCGGGCCCGCTCGTGGTTGTCGGAGCGGGCCCGCTCATGGCTCGGATCTGTCGGTGCCCTCGGATACAACTTTGCTCAACCGAGGAAGGGGGGATGGATGACCACCGCTTGGACCGCCGATCATGTCGGATCGCTCGCACCGGACGCCGCATCGCTGACCGCCGCGCGCAAGCTCCGTGGCGAGTGGAGCGGCACCGGCATTCACGACACCGCGCTGTGGGGGCGGTGCCAGGGCAGCGGCAGCCGACCGTATCAGACCATCGTGGATCTGTCGGGGCCCGCGTACACATGCACCTGCCCGAGTCGCAAGTTTCCGTGCAAACACGCACTGTCCCTTTTGTTGTCGTGGAGTGCGGGTGACGTGCCCGCCGCCGACACCGTGGCCGATTTCGCCGCCGACTGGCTGGCCGGCCGGGCCACCCGCGCCGAGAAGCAGGCCGCGCCCGAGGCCAAGCCCGCGCGCGGCGCCGGGGCCGCCGCCGATCAGCGCCGCGCCCGGGTCGCCGCCGGTCTGGTCGATCTGGACATCTGGCTCACCGACCAGGTGCGCACCGGCCTCGCGCAGTCGGATCGGTCGATCCGGGCCTTCGAGACGGTGGCGGCCCGCATGGTCGACGCGCAGGCTCCCGGCATCGCCGCGACCCTGCGCCAGTTGCCGCTCGCCACCACCCATTCCGAATGGCCTCGGCTACTGCTGCGCGAATACGCCCGCCTGCACCTGCTGACCGCCGCGCACGCCCGCCTCGACACCCTCTCCCCCGGCCTGCGGGCCAGCGTGCGCACCCACATCGGGTACCCCACGCCGGCCGACACGGTCCGCGCCGAACCCGCGGTCCGCGACCGCTGGCTGGTCCTGGGCATCCGGATCACCACCGAAGACGGCCTCTACACCCGCCGAGTCTGGTTGCGCGGCCGCACATCCGGCCGCTGGGCCCTGCTCGTCGACCACCACTACGGCAGCCCCGCCTTCCCGAACGACACCCCGGCCCCCGGCTTCCAGGTGGACGCGAACCTGCACTTCTACCCCAGCGCCACACCCCTGCGCGCCCTCTGGGGCGACCGCCACGAAGACATCCCCGAACCCTTCACCACCATCCCGCTGCACACGGCCGGTCCCCCGGACCGGAACGGCACGATTGCCGGTGCTCTCGTCGAGCAGGCGCGGGCGCTGGGGGCCGATCCGTTCCTGCGGTCGTGGCCGGTGCTCCTTGCCGAGGTCGTGCCCGTTCGGGGTGAAAAGGGCTGGTACATCGTGGAGTCCGGTGGCGATGCGCTGCCGGTGTCGACCGCCGAAGGCGAGCCGTGGCGATTGCTCGGGCTCTCCGGCGGGCATCCGGTCACGGTGATCGGCGAGTGGACGGTGGGCGGGTTGGTGCCGGTTGCGGCGCTCGCCGCCGGGACCATGGTGGATGTTGGTGTGGCACAGGGAAATCCGATGCCGATCCGGGGTGGCGTCGAGGATTCCGCGAGTGCCGAGCTGGTCTCGGCGGCGCTCGTCGGCACGGCGCGACGCCAGGCCGACCTGTCGGGATTGGCGTCGCCGGTCGCCGCCGCGACGACCGCGTTGACCGGCGATCGGGCCGCGGTCCTGCTGGAATCGATTGCGCTGCAGGACTGTTTCGCACGCGGCGGTGTCTCGGCCACCTCGGCGGAGCGCAGTGCGGCCGCGGCCGATGACGAACGGCGGTTGCTGCCGGTCGCGGCGGGTGCGCGGCTGACCCACCTGCTGGCCGACAATTCGCCGTTCCTCGACGAGTGGTTCGCGCTGGCCGGGCCGCGGGACTTCCGCGCTCCGGACGGAATGGTCAGCGGCCTGCTGGATCGGGCCAAGGCGCTGGCATCGCATCGGGAACCGCTGCTGCGGCTGGCGGGTGCGCGGGGTCGCTGGCTGGCCGCACAGCATCCCGGCTGGAAGTCGCTGGTGCGGGCCGCCGCCGAGGACGAGGGCGTGTGGTCGCACGGCCGGGCCGCGGAGCGGCGCAGCTGGCTGTCGCAGCTCCGGCAGCGGGATGCGGCGGCCGCGCGGGCCGCGCTCGCGGCGTCCTGGAGCACCGAGTCCGGGCCGGGCAAGGCCGAACTGCTGGCGGTGCTGGCGGACGGACTCTCGCTCGACGACGAGGCGCTGCTGGAGACCGCCCTCGACGACCGGCGCGCTGAGGTGCGCCGGCTGGCCGCGGATCTGCTGGGGCGGCTGCCGGATTCGGCCTTCGCGCGGCGGATGGCCGACCGGGCCGCGGCCTGGCTGAGTTTCGGTTCCCGGCCGGTGCGGCCGCAGCTGGTCACCACCGGTCCGGGCGTCCTCGACGAGGCGGCCCGGCGCGACGGTGTCGGAGATTCCTTCGGCTACACCGCCTATCGCGCCGACGGCGCCCCCGATCTGTCCACCGAATGGCTGCACCGGGTGGTGGCCGCCACGCCGCTGCGGCACTGGGAGCGGCTGCTCGGCCCGGCCGAGCAGGCGGTGCGGGTGCCCATGGCCGAGGGCATGCGCGGTCCCATGATCGCGGGCTGGTCGGATGCCGCGCTGGCACAACGGAATCCGGAGTGGGCCCGGGCGCTGTTCGGGGCCGTCTCCGGCTCGGACGCCCGCGACGCCGACACCGACAAGCTGCGCGAGTTGTTCGCGCTCCAGCCGGAGGCCGATCAGGTGCGCTACCTGCGTGGCCTGGATTCCAGCTGGCTGGCCGAGATCGAATCCATGTTGCGCGCCATGCCGCATCCGTGGCCCGGCCCGATGGCCGAGCACGTGCTGCGGCTGCTCACCGAGCGCGCCCAGCTGTGCGCCGACCGGCCGGGTGCGCCAAGCCTGGTGCCCGGCTCCTATCGGACGCTGTTCCGCGCGGCGTCCGCTCACTTCCCGGTGGCGGTGGCGGGCATGGTGTCCGGCATCGCCCGCCGATGCGCGGATCCGTACTGGGAGCAGGCCTTCGACCAGCTCGCCCATGACCTCATCGACCGCAAGACAATGCTCGAGGAGCTGCAGTGACCATGACTCAGGAACGGGACGCCCTGCTGCGCCCGCACGCCGAACAGGCCTTCGCCGACGAACTGAAGGCCCTGGCCGCCACCGACGATCGCCCGCGTCCGCCCTCCTGGAAGCTGTCGCCGTGGGCGGTGGTCACCTACCTGCTGGGCGGCACGCTGGCCGACGGCACCGTGATCACCCCCAAGTACGTGGGCCCGCGCCGGCTCATGGAGGTCGCGGTCGCCACCCTCGCCACCGATCGCGCCCTGCTGTTGATCGGCGTGCCCGGCACTGCGAAAACGTGGGTGTCGGAACACCTTTCGGCCGCCATCGCCGGGCATTCCACGCTGCTGGTGCAGGGCACCTCCGGCACCGCCGAGGAGGCCATCCGCTACGGCTGGAATTACGCCCGGCTGCTGGCCGAGGGTCCGAGCGAGGCCGCGCTGGTGCCCTCGCCCATCATGACCGCCATGCGCACCGGCTCCATCGCGCGGCTCGAGGAGCTCACCCGCATCCCCTCCGATGTGCAGGACGCGCTGATCACGGTGCTGTCGGAGAAGACGCTGCCGGTGCCGGAACTGGGCATGGAGGTGCAGGCGGCCAAGGGATTCAATGTGATCGCCACCGCCAATGACCGCGACCGCGGCGTCAACGAGCTCTCCTCCGCGCTGCGCCGCCGGTTCAACACCGTGGTGCTGCCGCTGCCGGCCGGCGAGGACGAGGAGGTCTCCATCGTGACCCGCCGCGTCGAACAGCTCGGCGCCGCACTGGAATTGCCCGCCGTCCCCGCGGCGGCCGAGGAGATTCGGCGCGTGGTGCGGGTCTTCCGTGAACTGCGCTCGGGCATGACCGAGGACGGGCGCACCAAACTCAAGTCGCCGACGGGCACGCTGTCGACGGCCGAGGCGATCTCGGTGATCACCAATGGCATCGCGCTGGCCGCGCACTTCGGCGACGGCGTGCTGCGGCCCGCCGACATCGCGGGCGCGGTGCTGGGCGCGGTGGTCAAGGATCCGGTCGCCGACCAGGTGGTGTGGACGGAATACCTGGAGGCCGTGGTGCGGCAGCGCCCCGACTGGGCCGACTTCTACCGGGCCTGCCGCGAGGTCCACGAATGACCACGGCCGTCGCGGTATCGACCGAGACGCGGGTGTTCGGCATCCGCCACCATGGCCCGGGTTCGGCGCGCTCGCTCGCGTTGGCGCTGGCTCGGTTCCGGCCGGACGCCATCCTCATCGAGGGGCCGTCCGACGCCGATCCGCTCATCGGTTACCTTGCGGCCGAGGGGATGTCGCCGCCGGTGGCGCTGCTCGCCTATCAGCCCGACAGCCCGGCCGAGGCCGCGTTCTGGCCCTTCGCGACCTTCTCGCCGGAGTGGGTGGCGCTGCGGTACGCGGTGGACAACGATGTGGCCGTGGGCTTCTGCGATCTGCCCGCGAATGTCGCGCTCGCGGTCGCGGACGAGCCCGGTGACCGGACCGATCCGCTGGCCATCCTGGCGGCCGCCGCCGGGTACGACGACGCCGAACGCTGGTGGGACGCCATCGTCGAATCCGCCTCGGACGCCGATATCTTCGCTGCCGTCAACGAGGCCATGGGCGCCTTGCGGGAGCACGCCGAGCACCTGGGCGGCGCGACCGCCGGCCGGGAATCCGATTCCGTTGTCCCGGTCGAGGGGTCCGGGACAGCGGCGGAGGACGAACCGCTCTCGGAGGACGGACCGGTCTCCATCGAGTCGGTACGAATCACGGTGGACGCGCACACGTTGCGGCGTGAGGCGCACATGCGGCAGATCATGCGAAAGGCCTTGAAGGACGGCGCACGGCGGCTGGCCGTGGTGTGCGGCGCGTGGCACGCGCCGGCACTGGAGGGCAAGCTGGGCCCGGCCGCGGCCGATGCCCGGATCCTCAAGGGCATGCCGAAGAGCAAGGCCACGCTGACCTGGGTGCCGTGGACGCATTCGCGGCTGGCGAGCTCGTCCGGCTACGGCGCGGGCATCACCTCGCCGGGCTGGTACCACCACCTGTTCACCGAGACCGAGCAGCCCATCGCGCGGTGGCTGACCAAGGTGGCGGGCACGCTGCGGGCCCACGATCTGCCGGTGTCCAGCGCGCACATCATCGAATCCGTCCGGCTGGCCGACACTCTCGCGACCCTGCGGGGGCGGCCGCTGGCCGGTTTGTCGGAGGTCACCGAGGCCACCCGGTCGGTGCTGTGCGACGGTGACGAGACGTTGTTGCGGCTGGTCAGTACCGAACTGGTGGTGGGCGAGGCGCTGGGGACGGTCCCGGACGGGACGCCGACGGTGCCGCTGGAGGCGGATCTGCGGGCCCAGATCAGGACGCTGCGGCTGAAGCAGCAGGCCCTGGAACGGACGGTGGATCTGGATCTGCGCACCGACGGCGGGCTGGCGAGATCGCGCCTGCTGCACCGGCTCCGGCTGCTGGGTATCGGGTGGGGCAAGCTGACCGACAGCCAGGTGCGCAATACCGGCACCTTCCGGGAGACCTGGACGCTGCGATGGCGGCCGGAGCTGGCGATCTCGATCGTCGAGGCGTCGCGCTGGGGCACCACGCTGCGGTCGGCCGCCGAGGCGAAAATCCTCGATACGGCGCAGGATCCGGACGCGACGGTCGGGAAGGTGGCGTCCGCGCTGGAGGAGGCGCTGCTGGCCGATCTCGGCGGGGCCACCGACGGGCTCATCGCGCGGCTGGAATCGGTTGCGGCACTGGATCACGACGTCACCCATCTGATGTCCGCGCTGCCCAGATTGCTGCGGATCGTGCGCTACGGCGATGTGCGCGGCACGGACAGCGCGGCGCTGACGCGGGTGGCGGACAGTCTGCTGGTTCGCAGTTGCGCGGGCCTGCCGGGCGCGGTGACCGGGCTGGATGCCGACGCGTCCGCCGCGCTGCGGGCTCAGCTCGATGCGGTGCATCTGGCGCTGTCGGCGCGGGACGACGAATGGGCCACCGGGACTTGGCTGTCCACGCTGGAGACCCTGGCCGGTCGCGATGACGTCAATGGCGGGATCGTCGGGCGCGCGGTCCGCCTGCTCTGCGATGCCGAGCGCATCGACGGCGCGGAATCCGGGCGCCGACTATCCGCGGCGCTGTCGGTCGGGCGCACCGCTCCCGACAAGGCGGCCTGGATCGACGGCTTCCTGGGCGGGCGCGGGCTGCTCCTGGTCCACGATCGAAACCTGTTGTCGCTCATCGACGATTGGCTGTGCGGGCTCGACGAGGCGCAGTTCGTCGCGACCCTGCCACTGCTGCGCCGGACCTTCGGAGCGTTCGAATCCGGCGAGCGGCAGGCCATCGGCCAGGCTGTACGGCACGGCGCGCCAACGGCTTCGGGCGCGCACGGCACCGACTACGACACCGGCCGCGGCGAGCTCGCCATGCGCGGGGCGGCCGAGATCCTCGGAGTGGCGGGATGACCGCACATCGAAACCGGGGCGTTGCCGAACTTTCGAGGGGATTGTCATGAACGAGATGGACGAGGCACAGGGGCGGCGGTGGCGGCTGGTGCTCGGCAGCGCCGGTGAGGCCGGACTCGGGGGCGGCGGGCTGGGCAATGCCGACGATCAGGCGATGGATCGGGCGCTGGGGGCGCTCTACGATTCCGGCGGGCAGGGCGGGAGCGGGCGGCGCTCGGGCGGCCTGGGGGGTTCCGCGCCGCAGGTGTCGCGGTGGCTGGGCGATATCCGCCGGTACTTCCCGTCGACGGTGGTGGAGGTGATGCAGCGGGACGCGGTGGATCGGCTCGAGCTCACCGAATTGCTGCTCGAGCCCGAGCTTTTGGAGGCGGTCGAGCCGGATGTGCATCTGGTGGGGACGCTGCTGAGCCTGAACCGGGTGATGCCGGAGACCACCAAGGCCACCGCCCGCACGGTGGTGGAGAAGGTGGTGCAGGAGATCGAGCGGCGGATCGCGGCGGCGACCGTGGCCGCGGTGGGCGGGGCGCTGAACCGGGCGGCGCGGGTGTCGCGGCCGAAGCTGCGGGATATCGACTGGGACCGGACCATCCGCAAGAACCTGGCGAACTATCTGCCCGAGCATCGGACCGTGGTGCCCGAGCGGCTGGTCGGGTACGGGCGCAAGGCGCAGGCGGTCAAACGGGATGTGGTGCTGGCCATCGATCAGTCGGGATCCATGGCGTCGAGCGTGGTGTACGCCTCGGTGTTCGGCGCGGTGCTGGCGTCCATGCGGTCGCTGCGCACCTCGCTGGTGGTCTTCGATACGGCCGTCGTGGATCTCACCGAGAAGCTGGCGGATCCGGTGGAGGTGCTGTTCGGCACGCAGCTGGGCGGCGGCACCGATATCAATCGCGCCATCGCCTACTCGCAGTCGCTCATCACCCGGCCGGCGGACACGCTGTTCGTGCTGATCTCCGACCTGTACGAGGGCGGCGTCCGCGCGGAGATGCTGCGGCGCATTCGCGCCATGAAGGAGGCCGGGGTGCAGGTGGTGGTGCTGCTGGCGCTCTCGGACGAGGGCGCTCCGGCCTACGACCGCGACAATGCGGCGGCGCTGACCGCGCTGGGCGTGCCCGCTTTCGCCTGCACTCCGGACCGCTTCCCCGACCTGCTCGCGGTGGCTCTGGATCGCGGCGATGTTGGGACGTGGGCACACAAGGCTCTGCACTGCCAGACATAATGGGCACGCACCACATGGCGACCCAGCCATAAGGTGCACTGGATGATGGAAGCCCAAAGGTTCGCGGCCCGTCTCGTTCTGGACTGACGGAGCGGGGGAGCGAGGCGGAGGAGCGGAGGAGGGCGGAACGAGACCTCCAGCGCCGCGAACCCGCCCGGAGCGAAGCGGAGGGCAAAAGATTCGGAGGGCTGATTTGCGCTCTGGTGATGTGTTCGCCGGTTACGTCATCGAACGCGAGCTCGGTCGCGGCGGTATGGGCTCGGTGTATCTGGCCAAGCATCCGCGGCTGCCGCGCATGACGGCGCTGAAGCTGCTGAATCAGGAGATGTTCGCCGACGACGAGATTCGCGCCCGCTTCATCCGCGAGGCGGATCTGGTCGCCCGGCTGGACCACCCGAATATCGTCACCGTGTACGACCGCGGTGACGAGGGCGAACAGCTGTGGATCTCCATGCAGTACATCGACGGGATCAACGCCTCCTCGATCACCCCCGGCACGCTGCCGCCGCTGCGCGCGGCCCAGATCATCGGCGAGACCGCCAAGGCGCTCGACTACGCGCACGGTCTGGGCGTCCTGCACCGCGATGTGAAGCCGGCCAATATCCTGCTGGCCCGTTCGTCGTCCAAGACCGGCTCCGGCGAACGTGTCTACCTGACCGACTTCGGCATCGCCCGCCTGCGCGACGACACCGGCCACCTCACCCAGACCGGCACGGTCACCGCCACGCTCGCCTACGCCTCGCCCGAACAGCTGACCGGTGCGTCCCTCGACGGCCGCTCCGACCAGTACTCCCTGGCCTGCACGCTCTTCCAACTCCTCACCGGCACAGTCCCGTTCGAGGGCACCAGCCCCGCCGCGGTCATCCGCGGCCACCTCCAACAGCCCCCGCCGCCCGCGAGCCCGCTCCGCCAGGCGCTGCCGCGCACCATCGACGCGGTCCTCACCAAGGCGCTCTCCAAGCGGCCGGCCGACCGGTACCGCTCCTGCGTCGAATTCGCCGCCGCCGCCGAACGCGCCCTCCAGGCGCCCCGCCCCGCCGCGCCCCCGCGCCCGCCGACCCCCGCGCATCCGCAGCCCGTCGTCGCCCCGCGCCCACCGACTCCCGTCCGGCCACAGCCGGTGATCCAGCAGCCGCCGAATCCGACACCGTCGACGCCGCGCCCGCTCGTGGGCCCGGGCCCGTCCTACCCCAGCCCGGGCCCGGCGTACCCGGTCCCGCCCACGTCGAACCCGTCCTTCCCCAACCAGCCGACTCCGAATCAGCAGGGATCGACCCCGGCGTACCCGAATCAACCCGCGCCGCAAACCTTTTCGAATCCGGCTGTGGCCCCGGCCCCGTCGTACAACCAACCGCAGGCCTACGCACCGCGCACCAACCCACCCCCGAACTACACTCCCCCGCAACGTAATTCGAACACGACGGCCTGGCTGATCGCCGCCATCGTCACGGTCCTGGTCATCGTCATCATCGTGATCGCGGTGATCATCAAGAGCAGCAAGTCCAAGGCCGACGCGCCTCAGCTTCCGGACACGATCGTCACCTCGGCCTTCGCAAACGCCCTGACCCCCGACAACGCGTTGGGCGACAAGCCCTTCCACATCACCGTCTGAACCAGCCCCGCCGGTCACCGAGTTCCACCACAGGCAGGTGCCACCCGCCCGACGGCGATGAGCCTTCGGTCGAGCAGCGGCCGTACCGGTAGGCGTCGCAACGGCCGACTTCGATGACGCACCTCAGAAATTCTGTGGTCAGGTACGCGATCCCGCGGTCAGACTGCGGCGGTGGCGACGACGGAAAGGGTTGGGCGGCCTCCGATCCGAGTCCAGGCGACCGGGTGGGCTCTGACCTCATGGGCACTGTTCGCGAGTTCCGGGCCGGTGGCCAAGGCGGTGATGGCGACGGGCTGGTCCCCGGAGGCGGTGACGTCGGTTCGGATCACATTGGCCGCGATACTCCTCGTCCCGGCCGTCGCCGTATTGCGGCCGCGGGCGCTGCGGTTCCGCCGTGCCGACCTGTGGTTGTTGCTCGGCTATGGGGTGCTCGGCGTCGCCGGGGTGCAACTGTTGTTCTTCGTTGCGGTGGCCCGGATTCCAGTCGCAGTGGCGATGGTGCTGGTCAACCTCGCGCCCGTGCTGATCGCGCTCTGGGTGCAGACAACACGGCACACTCGGCTGCCGGCACCGGTTTGGCTCGGCATCGGATTGGCGCTGACCGGCTTGGCCCTGGTCGCACAACTCGGGCACAGCACCCACCTGAACATGCTCGGTCTTGCCGCCGGTCTGGGCTCGGCGATCTGTTCGGCCGGATACTTCCTGCTCGGCGAACACGGTGCCGGCAGGCACGACCCGGCCGGGTTGACTGCCCTCGGATTGACCGTCGGCGCAGTAGTGGTGTCAGTGTTCACCCCGCCGTGGACGCTACCCACCCACTTACTCACCGCCCCTGCTGTATTGGGCGGTCTGCAGGCTCCGGTGTGGCTGCTCTTGCTGACCCTCGCCGTCGCCGGCACCGTGCTGCCCTACCTGGCCGGACTCCGAGCCCTCCGCGACCTGCCCTCAGCTCCGGCCAGCGTGCTGGCCGTGGCCGAACCTCTGGTCGCCGCCGCGTTGGCCTGGCTACTGCTCGGCCAGTCGCTTGGGCCGACACAAATAGCCGGGGCGGTGATCATGCTGATCGGCGCGATACTCGTGCAGCTGAGCGCCCCGAGGTAGTACGGGAAATAACGAATTCTCGTGATGTGGCGGGGTGGTCTTCAGCGGAAGTATTCATGTCATGAGCAGCACAGAGATTCGCAACTCCCGCCCGACCGTTCTCGTCACCGGAGCGACCGGGGGCGTCGGTCGTCACCTTGTCTCCACCCTCCTCGCTCGCGGCGTCGCGGTCCGCGCGCTGACCCGTAAGCCCGAGGACGCCAACCTGCCCGAGGGGGTCGAGGTTGTCGCGGGTGATCTCGCTGACGCCTCGACCCTCGGGGCGCAGGTGTTCGAGGGTGTTGATCGCGCCTTCGTATTCCCGGCGCGGGGCGTCGACACTTTCATGGACGCGGCTGTGGCCGCTGGAGTGCGCCGGTTCACGGTGTTGTCCTCGCTGGCCGCGGCGATGGAATTCCCCCGTGACCACGGCTCGGCGAGCCACCTGCACCACAGTGCCGTGGAAGCCGCCGTCACCGAGCGCACCGATGGGTGGACGATCCTGCGCCCCGGCACCTTTGCCAACAACCTGCTCGAATGGCGGTGGCAGATCAGCTCGGGTGCGCCGATCCGGGCACCGTACCTGGCGTCCGCTCAGGCCCCGATCCACGAATTCGACGTCGCCGAGGCCGCCGCCGAGACGCTGCTGTCCGACGAGCACATCGGCCGGATCATCCCGATCACCGGCCCGCAGGCGCTCACCCGCGCCGAGCAGGTCGCCACCCTCAGCGCCGCGCTCGGCCGGGAGATCCCGCTGATCGAGATCACCGCCGACGAATTCCGCTCCGAGACAGCGCAATTCATTCCCGAGCCGATCATGAAGATGCTGCTCGACTACTGGAGCGACACCCTCACCACCCCCGACCGGGTGCGTCCCGCCACCGTGGTGACCGGCAAGCCCGGACGCACCCTCGCCGAGTGGGCCGAAGACCACCGCGCCGACTTCGGCGCTTAACCACCCGCTGACCATGCGGCCCGGCCATCCAGACCGGGCCGCCCCGTCGCACCGTCGTCACTCTCACCATCGCCGACTACTCGGCCCAACAATGCCCTCGGCGACAAGTCATTCCGCGTAGTCCTCAGACTGGCCGATCAGGTCAGCGCGGTATGCGGCAGGATAGTGCGTTCCGCGCATGCGACTTCCGGTAGATTCCAGTCGACACCAGGGGGTTTGGTTAACCAATTCTGTCAGTCGCCCTCTGGTGCCAGTGACTTGGGTTGGGTGCAGAAACGTGTGGCGAGGCTGAACTTGTCGGTGCTGGAGACGGACGATGGTATGGCCTCTGGTGGAGTTCGCTTGTGCGGGAGCAACATCGCGTGTTCGAGGTACTGGCTGCCCATCCCTGCGCGTCTTCGTCGACGCGATCGCCGAAACCGCCACCGACAATCGACCCCAACGGAACTCCAATTCGAAACAGATATGTTTCACAAATGCTAGGTTGACTGACGCCGGATCCGAAGCAAGGAGATCTCCGTGAAGTCAATGGCTGTAACGGCCTTCGTTGCCGCTACAGCAGGGTTGGTTGTTGCCGCACCGCAGGCTGGGGCGGAGACCGCGATCCGCACCTACGCGGTGCAGAACGGGCCGTGCCATGTCAACCAGACATATGAACTGGGCATCGCGCACAACTCGCAGGGCTACGCCGGCAACGGCAAACTCACCTTCACGGACAACGGCGTGCCGATTCGGATCGTCTCCCCCGACCACGGGGATGGCTGGGTCCAATGGACGCCCACCACGACGGGTCGCCACACCTTGAAGCTGTCCGGCGACGATACCGAACTCGGTTCGACATTGACCTTTCTCGGCAGCTCGGAACTGGTCTCGGGCAGCAGCATGTTCCGAGCGCCCGATGCGACGGTGGAGACGATGGTCGTAAGCGCTTCCGATACCACCACCCCTTGTCTGCAATAGCGGCCGACCGGGCGAGCCGCACCCGCCGACAACGCCTCATCGAACCACCATGACGACATCGCGAATACAAGGTCGGTAGCCCCTCACGCAGTCATCTCGTCACAGCCGTCATGACTCACGTTTACCAGCACACCCGTCCGATACGCGCAATTCGGCAGGAGCGGACGTTCCGCGGGCCTTGGATCGGCACGGCCAGTTGATCTTTCGATTCCCGGCGCTGGCCGGTTCGGTCAGCGCGCCATGCGGCAGAAGAGTACGTCTGGCAGTATGCGGTCACCACTGCTGCGCGGGTCCACCGTTGCAGGGGATGACCTGAACCACTCCCGTGAGCGTCCTACCCTCGAGCGTCTGCCCGTCCAGGCACATGGCTCCGTCGAGGCCATTGTGGAGAGTGTTGCCGGGCCCGGTGAACCACTCCTGCACGAGGCCGCCGTTGCACGGGATGACTTGAGCGACTCCGGTCAGGGAGATGCCGTCCATCGTCTGCGCGTCCAGGCACATACCCGGGTTGAGGCCGTTGCGCAGACTGTTGGCGGATCCGCTGATCCACTGCTGCGCGGGTCCACTGTTGCAGGTAATGACTTGAGCGACCCCCGTAAGCGTGACACCGTCCATCGTCTGCGCGTCCAGACACGTGCCCTGAACGAGCCCATTGACCAGCGTCATACTCGCCGCCGAGGCCGACGGCGCGCAGATCACCATTGCCGCGGCGGCCAGCGCGGCTCCTGTCCCGAGCAGCCGCACCGGCTGTCGACTTCCCCGCTGCGCCGACGAATCGTCCGCCGACTGACCCACTCGAGTAACTAGCGACTTCTTCATATCGTTCCCCTCCGCATCGCAACCAACATCTGGAGCGACTTCCGTTGTAGCCGAACATCTTCCGTCCGACGCGAAGTGAAAGTATCCAGGCCAGCTTTCAAGATCCTTAACAACCTCATGCGCCCGGCCCGCCCGATCGCACTCGATAATGTCGGGCATCGTCCTTTCGAATGGGGCGCGCATGGATGATGTGATCGGCCACAGGGCATTTGAAGCAAATGGCCGTATTTGTTCCGCTCAGCGTGGGAATCCTCGCGGGGCGCGCTCATCGGCGTTACCGTGCAGTGCCGACGGCCGTGCGTTACCCGAGATGGTCTCTGCCCGTTGATCTTCGAGGTCGCCGCGTGGCCGATCCGAGCCGCGCGCCACGCGGC